>CAZLLL010000493.1:0-2963 GCA_964560255.1 uncultured Methylomonas sp. | reverse complement strand
AAAAAAACTTTAGTTTTTTATGAAGTTCAACTATAGCTAAATCGATTACACAAAATGTCGTCTTACTGCTGGATCTAGTATGCACCCCGTCTCGCGCAAAAAACCTACTTCCTCTTATTTCATAACTAAATAATCATTATGCTCACAAAACAATTTGCGAATATTTTACAAAGCCTGCAATCCCCAGGGAACTTCTATGCGCACGGGACTATGGAGCTATTTCCTCCCTGCCTAGAAGTTAATCAGGTAGGCAGAATTTCTTTACCGTTATTGCCTGTTCAGGCAGAGCAACTGGTAGAAGTTGCCGAACGCGCACCTTATGGAAAAGGCTATGAAACGCTGGTCGATACCGAGGTGCGGAGAACCTGGCAAGTCAGTGCTGATCAGGTAAACCTGAGTGGTAAATACTGGCAAAAAAGTCTGGCTGATATTGTCAGCCGCGCTAAAATAGGGCTCGGTGTTGATTGTGATATTTCAGCTGAACTATATAAGCTGCTGGTCTATGATACCGGAAGTTTTTTTATTCCTCACCGCGATACAGAAAAAGCAGACGGTATGTTTGCAACACTCATTATTGTCCTTCCTTCGCTCTACAGTGGCGGGGAATTGGTGATACGCCATCAGCAAGAAGAGGTAAAGCTTGATCTACGCAGCCAGCAAGAGGAAGAAATTTGTTTCACTGCTTTCTATGCGGATTGCGTGCATGAAGTATTACCTGTTACTGACGGCTGCCGCTTAACGCTGGTTTATAACCTGATTCGTCGTAACAAAAAAAAACCGTTACCGATACCGCCTGATTATTTTCAGGCAGAAAAAAAAATGGCTGCGTTACTCAATAACTGGGCGCAGTCTCCCAGTGCAGAAACCGATAAGAGCGATACGCCAGAAAAGTTAATTTTTTTATTGGAACATGAGTATTCCATAGCGGAACTGAAATTTGATGCGCTAAAAAACAGGGATGCTGCCAGCGCAGATGTCCTATTGACTGCTGCTAAACAAGCAGGGTGCAACCTGTATCTGGCACTTGCTTCTATAGAAGAAAGTGGTAGTGCAGAAGATACCGGGTATGGTTACGGTGATTTTGAGGTAAGCGAGGTCTTTGATCATTGGGAAACACTTTCAAAATGGCGTAGCCCCGATGGTAGTCAACCTGAATTACCCGCATTACCCTTTTATGAACAAGAGTTTTGCCCACCCGAAACCTATGAGCAAATGGAACCTGATGATATTGAATTCCAGGAGGCAACAGGAAATGCCGGTGCATCTTTTGAGCGCATATATCGTTGCGCTGCTTTGGTGTTATGGCCGTACACAAAGAATTTAGCGATGATTAACCAGGCTGGGCTGGAAGCGGCACTGCCAGTCTTAAAAGATCTATGCCAGCAATGGAAAAGCCGTCAAAACGACACAGCTAAGCAGGATGCTCAATCCTTGGCCGCCTATATATTAAGAGACTGGATGCCTGAGCATTGCGCCAAAAGCGGCTCTTATGGCAGGCGCACATATACTGCGGATTTTTTAGATTGCTTGTCTCGCCTGTCTGATGCTACTTTGATTAAGAAATTTTACACAATCGTTGCAGCAGTCGGTATTTATCATAAAGATGACAGCGTAGCTCTGGCTCAAGTATCTAAATTTTTGGCTTGGTCAGATGTCGTCAGCTATACAAACAAAGCTATTGCAATCAGTGCCGCCAAATCCCCTGAGGCTTGTATTAGCTTATTAATTGCCCTCTGTAACAATCACAAACAAGATGATAAACAACCACTGAGTACGGCTGCACAATGCATATTTTCTATTTTGCCAGGAGACCCTCAACGCTTTCCGGAATGGCCTGCCTGGCGTCATCAAAGACTAAGTATTTCGGTAAGTGATATTGCTGATATACTGATGGCATTCAGCATAATTGATACAGATATAGCAGAAAAAACACTTGATTATATGCTTGCATGGCCTGCGCCTTATGAAATGGGTAAAATCTTATTGCCGACGGCTTTGCAATTAACGACATCAAAGGCAAGCCGTGATATGCCCGCTCTGCAGCACTTACAGCAACTTGTTATAGCACATTTACAAACAAAACTGGTAAAACTACTGGAGCGGCCTACTAACTGGAGTCGAGAGCATCAGATTAAGTGTACCTGTAACGATTGTCATCAATTTAGCCTGTTCCTAAAAAATCCTGATGAAAAACAATGGCTTTTTAAGGCTGCTGAAGTACGGCGCAACCATTTGCAAAACACCATTAACATGAATAAGTGTGATATAGACTATGTGACCGATAAATTGCACCGTCCTTATAGCCTGGTCTGTACAAAAAACCAGGCGAGTTATCAACGCCGGGTTGAGCAATCTAAAAGTGACCAGGATGCGCTTGCTCGTTTACTGGCGCATGATTGATGATGCCAACAGAATACATAGATGTGTGATAAAGCATCTACACAAAATATTTTTCAGTCTTTCATGGTAGAAATAGAGACGAGCTGTGTTTCTTTTGTCATTTGTTATATGCAAAAGGAGTACAAAAACAAGTTTTTGTGCCTTTAAGAAACTGGAAAAACTTGTTTTTTAACCTCGAATTAGAAATACTTTCAAAGCCTTAGAGCCTGGGAATAAGTGTTGCTTGCTTTATAGTGTTAATGGGTAGATTATTATTTCCAAGTTACCTGAGACCCGACACTGTAAAATATATGCTCAAGTGTCGTTTTTTTCACCAATAAGAACAGGCAAAAATAGGCATCTTTCATTTGTCCCTAAAGGTAGTTTACACTTTTAAAGTATGAATCAGTGCAGGAGTAAAAAAGCTTTAGCTTTTTCAGTACACAGCAATAGCTAAAGCTATTGCACTCCTGCCAAAGTGTAAACCGATAAATGAAGGATGCCCAAAAATAAAGGGCTTAGCCTTTCTCCAGCGATTCAGCGTATTTTACATTTTTTCACATATAGTCACGTTCAGTTTTCGC
>CAZLLL010000492.1:0-2968 GCA_964560255.1 uncultured Methylomonas sp. | reverse complement strand
CACACGTTATTTGATTCCCATTCCTAAGTAGGGTGGGCAGTTTTTTTTGCCCACCCTCAAGTTGAACCTCGGTGGGCAGAAAAGATTGCCCACCCTACAAATGATGGCTTGTCCCGTCTTAAAAAAAACATTAATCAAACCCGATAATCCCGTGCAGTTTTCAACAACAAAAAAACGACTATTACAGATATTATCTGATGGAGAATTTCATTCAGGAACTCAATTAGCTGAACAATTATCGCTAAGTCGCTCAGCTATCTGGAAACATATTAATGCGCTGGAAGAATATGGTATAGAGATTGTTGCTGTTAATGGTAAGGGATACCGGCTTCAAGTGCCGATAGAATTACTCGATAAATCACGCATTATCAATTTATTATCAAAAGCTGCCAGACAACATATGTCTGTGCTGGAAATACATGACCAGATTGACTCTACCAATAGCTACCTTTCCACTTTAACTCATAACAAGCCTAAAAGTTCGGGGGTTGTTTGTATTGCAGAGCAACAAATGGCCGGTAAAGGTCGCCGTGGCAGACGATGGGTTTCACCTTTTGGGCATAATATCTATCTGTCACTCTTATGGCAATTTCAAGAAGGTCCAGCCAATTTATCAGGCTTAAGCTTAGCCATGGGTGTTGCGGTCATTAAGGCATTAAAAATTCACAAAATAGAAAATACAGGTTTAAAATGGCCCAATGATATTTACTGGCAACATAAAAAATTAGCGGGGATTCTTGTGGAGGTTTCAGGAGAAAGTAATGGCCCTTGTAGTGCGGTAATCGGTTTAGGTATGAATCTCTATTTGCCGGAACAAGATGCTGCGGCAATAGAGCAGGACTGGGTCGACATCAGGCAAATGCTGGGTACAAGCAGGCAGGTTTCACGTAATCAATTACTGGCTACATTGATAGAGCAATTATTAAGTGTGGCTGCACATTATTCAGCGCATTCCTTTGCACAGTATAGGGATGAGTGGCGGCAATATGATTGTATGCAGGGACAGCAAGTGAGTTTATTTATCGGCAATAGAGAAATAAAGGGTATTGTACAAGGAATTGATGACACGGGTTTGTTGTTATTAAAAACCCAAGATGGGCAAGTGCAAAGCTTTGCCTCAGGTGAAGTGAGTTTTCGTTGCCCATGATTTTACTCGTTGATATTGGCAATACCCGACTCAAATGGATGCAATACCAGGCTGCTTTGTTTTCTCAGGCTGGCGCTATTACACATGTGAATCAGAATGTTAAGCTAGCATTATTGGCTTCTTGGGATAAAATGCAAGCACCGCAAAAAATTTATCTGGCAGCGGTAAGCTCTACAGAGATAAGCCAGGCACTTTTTGATGCTGTTGAAACGCGATGGCCAGGGACTCAGGTTCAGGAAATATACACTGAGAAATTCACCTATGGTGTGACCAATGCCTATTCCAGACCTGAGAAACTGGGCGTTGACCGGTGGCTAGCTTTGCTTGCAGCGTATCATCACTATACCCCCCCTATCTGTATTGTTGATTGTGGCACAGCCATCACCCTAGATATCGTTGATCAGCAAGGAATGCATTTAGGTGGCATGATTATGCCTGGATTGACTTTGCTGAAACAATCCTTACAAACTGGCACGGCAGGGGATCTAAACACTTGTGCAAAGCTTTATCAACAAGGTCTGGCGAATGATACTGAAGGCGCAATTTTTAATGGAAATTTAAATGCAGTCAGAGGCTTTATAGAGTTTGGCATTGCGCAATATAAACAACCTTTGCAGTTAATTATTTGCGGTGGAGATGCTGAATTCATTGCAAAAGCCTTAAAACTAGACGCAATACTTGATACAGCTTTAGTCTTTAAAGGACTGGCCTTATCAAGTGGTGAGTGGGAGGGGTGATGAAAGTTCTCTTTTTATGTGTTTTTCTCATTAATATTATATTTTTTGTTTGGGAGTACCGAAAAGGTGCGCCTGAAATATATTTGCCTCCGAACTACGAAAAGAGTCTGGGATCAGCAAAATATGTGCAGCAAATAAAATTACTAACTGAGATCAGTGAAATAAAAGAGCTCGCTGATCAAGGAAGTGCAATACCTATTCAGCAATCAGCACGGAAATCTAATATTGATACAGATAATGAAATTTTTGCAATAGAAACACAACAACTAGGTCTGGTGAATAATACCGGATTACAAATGATATTTAGTGAAATAGTCGCTGAAAATATTTTCATTGGACCCAATGATATCGTGACAGCATTCAAGGGTGAAGAAAATTTTCAAAATTCTATACAACAACCCTCTGCAAGATATTTAGTTATTAATTATCCTTTATTTGCCTGTTACCAATTGAAAAAAGGAAAATATACGAAAAAGACCCTTACCCAAAAAATGCAAGACTATGCTTATAAACTGGATTTAGTTAAGCAACAACAAGGTGCAGCCAATAGTTATCTGCTACTTACCTTAGCCGCCGACTCATTGGAACAGGCAATAAGCCTTAAACAGGAAATGAAACAGCAAGGGGTTGACGATTTGTGGTTGTTTCGCAAAGGTGTCTATAAATGGCGTATTTCGCTGGGTATATTTTTTGGCAAAAATAAGGTTAAAAAAGCCAAAGAGCAGCTCTCATCACAGATTAATCAAGCACTTGAAGTTGTTCCAGGCTCCCCTTCGCCAATGCTTACTCGCATTAAAATCAGTGCACGTGATAAACAAGGACTGTTTGCTTTTGAACAAAAATATGCAGATATCATTGAAAAGAAAAATGATTGCAAGCAAGGTAAGCCTTGATTTTTTTGGCTACCAACTTTTAAGACGGGACAAGCCATCATTTGTAGGCTGGGTAATCTTTTCTGCCCACCGAGGTTCAACTTGAGGGTGGGCAAAAAAACTGCCCACCCTACTTAGGAACGTGCACGAAATAAGTTGGGCAACTGGCGCAGAATTTTTATTCGTATTCAAGGCGTATAAATAGGCGCATA
>CAZLLL010000491.1:0-2973 GCA_964560255.1 uncultured Methylomonas sp. | reverse complement strand
GTTTATTAGGTTTCAATGACTTATATAGAATCATTTAAAATCAATGTGTTACATGAAATTAAAAATACCTGATTTCTAATGTTATATTTTTATTATTTATACGGTTTTCCATAACACTCTAATAATTAATATATTTTTAATATAAAAAAACAGACAATAGACCCGCTCAATGTAAGTGCCCTGTCGCCTAGCGGGACTAAAAATCATCACTTCGCCAAGCTCCGTTTCCCTGATTTTCAGCGACGGCAACAGCCCCTAGCTTAGTGCCACGTATTAAAATAGCCGCCTAAATTTGTAATAGTGTCGGTTTTTTTTACAATCCTATGCTTGATAATAATAGTTATCTGATACGAATTAAAGTAAGTCATTATTTTTAATGAAAAATAAATTATTGGCAAAGTATTTGCTTTACTTTATATTGAAATGAAAATTTCTATTTTTTTTTACTAATTTTTGGAGAAAATTCAATGAAAAAGTTACTTGCGAAAAGTATTGGTACTGCCTTGTTGGTATTCGGTGCGTCAGCACAGGCGGGAGATGATATTTCTATCAATGATACGCAATTAGGTGTTATTAGTGATGTAGCTAGTTTTAACTGGACACCTGGTTCTGCTCTTGGGGTGAAAGCAGTCAATATCAGTAATGATATAAATGCACCAACGCAATTTGATTTATTTGTACAGGGAGCTTTGGGAAATTACATACGTGGTGGTAGTGGGTTCGGTGCTGGTAGCGTTATTAATGGTACTGGGTTAAATACAGATTATGAAATAACATTTGAAGCAGGTTTTACAGAAAGTGGTTTTTCGACAAGCATAACGCCGACACTCGATGTCGCTATCTTTGAATTAGCGCCTACACAAACTGTGAATTTTTTCAATATTTACTATGACACAGTGGTAGATTCTGATGCACTGGCGGGGACAGGGTATGGCGCAAGTGTTACAAGCGTGCTTATCTTGGAAGCAACAGTGACAGGTAATCACACGACATTTGGTATTCCTGATAATACAGTTTTGACAGACTTAGACCTGTTCGGTGCTAATGATTATCCTGGTGTTGGAACAGTCATCGGTAATGGTGGAGGCTCATTAGAGGCTAACATAGATACTCTAAACAGTGGTGGTTTCAATTTCTTTAATGACACTAACCCATTGATCTCAATATTAGTCGATCTGAACTTTAATACCTCGAATATAACACCATTTAATCAGACAAATCCTTCAGCATTGGTTGTTAGTAATGCTCCTAATTTTGCGCCTGCATTCGGTGCTGGTGGGTATAATTTTTTAAATGGGTTAAATGTGGCAGGTGCTACTGACACTTTTGATTTTCTGTTTCAGGCAGATGCAAATCAATCATTTACAGCAGTAGCAGTGCCAGAGCCGTCACTTGCCATTCTAGTTGGCCTCAGTCTATTGGGTCTTGGTATGAAAAAGCGTAAGAGTGTATAATTAACATTAAGAGATCAGTTTCCCCTAGTTCTCCTAGAGGATTTAATGCCGAATTATATTCATATATTGATTTCAATCCTTCTCAAGCATTCAGTTCATAGGTTGCTGGTCTTAATTAAAGAGAGGGGTTCTCAGTTTGTGACAACTAGAAATAAAATATTGTTACATCAGCTGGTTATGATATTTAAGAACTAGGTCGGCATGACTGTTAAAACACAAAAAAAAGGGGCTTTTTAGGTATCCTGTTTAGCCTCTTTTTTAGTAACCATTCAGACCTCCCTTAGTAAAATTAGCGTTAAGAAGCCTTTTTCTAATAAAGCCTCCCCTATCCCCACGGCTTTCTCATAAAAACTTGGCATACTTATTGAAAGCTATAATATATTGATATGTATTGTTATTTTTTAAAATATGTTTGATTTGTTATTTTTTTAAAAATTTTTCATAAAGGAATTAAGTTTTAATAAGTGCTGCATCATTTGTTTTCACTGGCCTTGTAACTTGAATAAATATCATGCCATATTTTTATGAGAAAGCCTTGCCCTATCCCCCCCTTAATAAGGAGGGGGACTGAACGGTTACCTTTTTTATTGTTATAAGCACTCACTAGGCAGGAGCGCAA
The DNA here is from genome assembly GCA_964560255.1 of uncultured Methylomonas sp. GTDB lineage: Bacteria > Pseudomonadota > Gammaproteobacteria > Methylococcales > Methylomonadaceae > Methyloprofundus. The sequence goes on along the minus strand of CAZLLL010000491.1, from coordinate 900 downwards.
TAGCCTTGGTTATTGCTGTTTCGGAAATAGTTAAAGCTATTGCACTCCCATCTTAAGTTCATAGTCTAATTGTCTATAGAGCTCGCGCATAAATTCTAATTATAACGAATTCTGTTGATGGTGTAAGCATTTGATATATTTACATTAAGTGAGTTAATCCTTGAAAAATTAAATCTTGGTTGTCTGCAATGAATAGCTTAATTATGGTTCCTTGCCTTTTGAAGAATAGATAAAAACCTGTCACACAATGATTTAAATATATTTACTATGCAAAAACATCTATTAACAGAAACCGTTAGAATCAGCATAAATTAAAATTACTAAATACATGTTGCTATATAAATCTTATGGATTTTTATTTTTACGTAACTCATTGATACATATATCGTTCAATGAAAAAACCTCACTTTCTATTGCTTAAACACGCATTAAATGAGCTATTGCTTTTGCAAGTACTTGAGTAGTTCTGCTACCATTCATATCTGAATGTTCAGCTTCCCTTGGCTTGTTTTGACTATTCTTAGGTAACTCGCAATAAATACCCTACCCATATTGCACAGGATTTTTGTTTGTCTTCAAGGCATAGAAATAGGCGTATAGCAAGATGGGTAGGGTATTTATTGCAAATTACCTTAGAGCAGTCAACGCCCCGTTCACCTACCTGCTAAGGAATGGGAATTAAATAAGTTGTGCAATTATTAATACCTTCGCCAAACGTATAGACTAAGTTGAAATAATGTTTTTTAAAATTATAACCTATTGGTTTTATTAGAGTGAAAAAAATCATTTTAGAAAAATAAGGTCTAAAAACCAAATTGGCGAAGGTATTGATTATGGCGCAGTATTTTTTGTTTGCCTTCAAGGCGCGGTAACAGGCGCATAGCTGGCTACGTAACTGTT
>CAZLLL010000490.1:0-2974 GCA_964560255.1 uncultured Methylomonas sp. | reverse complement strand
TTTGAATATGACAAAGTATAAACTGATAAAGAAAGCGCGCGCAATATTATTCACCCCAAAATCACGAAAATTTTCATTATGCAAGCTAAAAACAAAATGCTGACTTCATATTCTTTTATATTGATAACAGCCTTCACTTTATTGACCGCTACACCTCTTATCGCATCAACAGTAAAAGGGGGAGCAATGACTATTAATATTGATAATACGGCTTTAGCATCCGCATTTACTCATAATACAGATCCTAATAGATCCTCATTTTACCTTGAAGAGTACTTTAACTCTGCACAGGCTGCTAGCTTAAATAATGCAGGGCTGCTGACAACACACATTGTTCCGGATACCGGAGAAATATCTGGCATCAATCGGCAATTAGCCGTGAATGATTCAACGACCAGTGGCTCTAATCAAGCGACAAACTTCACTTTTGATGCCAGTGATTTATCTGCAACAGCAGCGGGTGCTATCGGTCTAGGCGGAGCACTCAGATATCGCTTAAATATTCCTTTTTCAATTTCTGCAGGTGGAGAAGAGGTCGGTAATCGAACAATGACTGCTTTTTTCAGCCTGGAATATGATACAAACGAAGTAGATATTGTGGCAGGGCACTCAGGTTGGAATCTATTCAATCACTATAGTTTTAGAAGTAAAGTCTTTAGTTTGGATAATGTGATGACCACTTTGACAGCAGATACATTGCTATTGACGGGGGACTTGTCATTAGCATCCGGATTTAACCATTTAGGGGGGCAGCAAGGAACAATTATAGGTGACTTTTCTTTTCAAACGGCAGTGGTCCCAGTTCCAGCCGCTATCTGGCTATTTGCGAGTGGTTTAACCGGATTAGGTGTCTTGCGCCAAAGAAAAAAATACTCGCAGGTCGTTTAATATGCAGCAACTAAAACGACAATTTGTTAGAGGTATGGCTTTATGTTGTATGTCAATGCCTTTTAATAGTCATGCAATTGATATAATAGCAACATCTCAAAACGTTCGCGGGCCGTACATCAGCAGGCAAGTGAATGTTGATGCATTGGGGCAAAATATTACTGGAGATGCGGCTAACGAAACATCTATTGCAATTAGCCCAGTTAATCCAGACAATATTGTGATTGCCTGGCGACACTTTGAACATCCACAGATCATAGATCATCCCAAAGCGGGAATAGCATATAGCCAGGACGGTGGTTTAAACTGGGTTTTTCCTAGCGTTATACAGCAAGAACTGAATCGGACTGACCCCGTTGTAGAAGTTGATTCATTAGGGGATTTTTATTACCAGTCTTTGCGTACATCTGGAGGGCGTGTTATTGATGTTTTTAAATCCTCTGATGGTGGTATGAGCTGGCAAGATCCTGTTTCTTCCTTTGGTATCAATGGTGATAAAAACTGGATAGCGATTGATAGAACGAAAGGGGTAGGGCATGGACATATTTACAGTTTTTGGGTTGATAGTCCGCAGGATTTAAGACATTTTTCCAGATCCATTGATCAGGGAATGAGCTTTGAAGAGCCAGTTGATGTTGATATGCCCAATAATCCGGTTTTTGGAACAATGACCGTCGGTGCAGAAGGTGAAGTGTATATTGCGGGCAGAAGTATACTCAGCGGACAACAGCGACCCAATGAGTTTCCAAAATTATACTTTGATCCATTTCGATTAGTTAAGTCGACAAATGCACGAGATGCATTAGCACCTCCTACGTTTGTCGGGCAAGCTCTGGATTTAGGCGGTTCAGCAGTCGAGTATTTCTTTCAGGAAAAGCCTAACCGAGGAGGCCAGCTTTCTCAATTAAGCGTTGCTGTCGATCATTCCCAGGGAGCTACACGAGGCAATGTTTACGTCTTATCATCAGTTGAACCAACTGATGGTATAGACCCGGAAGATATTCATTTTATTCGTAGTGAGGATGGTGGTGATACCTGGTCTGCTCCAGTACGTGTTAATGATGATTTGCCCAAAGCAGATTCCTGGCAGTGGTTCTCGACCATGAGTGTCGCAGAAAACTCACGTATTGATGTGGTGTGGTACGACACTCGTAATACAGAGGGCTATCAGATTTCAGAGTTATTTTATACCTATTCCTGGGATGCAGGGGAAACCTGGAGTAAAAACATTCCCGTAAGCCAGCCGTTTGATACTCATCTCGGTAACCCGTTAAGCTCAAATAAAATAGGTGATTATATTGGTGCCGTGTCTGACAATTCAGGTGTCAATGTCGCTTATCCAGCCACCTTTAATGGTGAACAGGATGTTTATTTTGTACATCTCTTTCCTGATTGTAACAATAATGCTTTATCCGATGTTGATGATATACAACAGGCTATCAGTCAGGATGCTGACAGCAATCATATTCCCGATGAATGTGAAAATATTGTTTTGGCAGGTGATTTAGATAGCGACGGGGATATTGACCGTGATGATATGAGAATCATTTTAGCATCACGCAATCAGCCTGCCACTGGCGTTAATGCCCCCAAGGATATCAATGGCGACGGTGTAATTTCGGTTAGAGATGTGCGTAAATTAATGCTGCAATGTACTCGTCCACGCTGTGCTGCACAGTGATAAAGCTAATGGAAGAAAGCTCTGTCATTTAAGTGACAGAGCTTTAGCTATTTCCGAAGTACTTCTGCATAATATTTTGAAATTTTTTGTCCCGTCTTTAAGAAAGTGTTTAATTACTATTTTCCGTTTTATTTACAATAATATCGCGTAGGTTGTGGGTGAGATATGAACCCTAACATTTATGCTCGGTGATCTATTTTGTTAGAGTTCGTACCTCACCCACAATCTACACCTTTAATCTGGATAAACCAAAAGCGTATGTATTTTATAAAAATTAGCGGGAAATAAATATTAAACACTTTCATAGTGGACTCAAGTCCGCTCTACCCTTTAATTACTTAGGAATGGGAACAATTATGACGCAGTATTTTTGTTTGCCTTCAAGGCGCGGTAACAGGCGCATAG
>CAZLLL010000489.1:0-2976 GCA_964560255.1 uncultured Methylomonas sp. | reverse complement strand
CAATATTGGATGATTATTTGTTTCCATCTCCCTTATGATCTATCTAATTTACGATAGCCGATTGCTTCACTTAAGTGGGGGATTTCTATTTGCTCTGAACCTGCTAAATCAGCAATAGTCCGTGCCAGTTTCAAGATACGGTGATAGGCGCGATGTGAAAGTCCAAAGCGATTCATGGCTTGCTCTAATAACTGATGACCTTGTTCTGATAAAACACAAATTTTTTTAACATCGGCTGCAGATAGTTTGCTATTCGCTTTTCCTGAGCGGGCTGTGGCTATATCACGTGCCTGAATCACTCGCTGGCGAATGGTTGCGCTGCTTTCTTCGCCTTCGGGTGAGCCTTTGCGTAACACTTCATGCGAAACACGGGGGACTTCCAGATGCATATCTATTCGGTCTAATAAAGGGCCAGAAATTTTAGCACGATAACGTGAAACTTGCTCGACACTGCAATGACAGCGCCCTGAGGGATCGCCTAAATAACCGCACGGGCAGGGATTCATCGCAGCAATTAATTGAAAATGTGCGGGAAAATCTGCCTGTCTTGCTGCACGAGAAATCGTGATATGGCCAGTCTCTAAGGGCTCACGTAAGACTTCCAGAACTTTGCGGTCAAATTCGGGTAATTCGTCCAGAAATAGTGTGCCATTATGTGCCAAGGAAATTTCTCCTGGCTTTGGGTTGCTACCACCACCCACTAATGCGGGTGCTGAGGCTGTGTGGTGTGGTGCTCGATAGGGAGGTTTTAACCAGTTATGTGCATTAAAGCTATTATCGCTAATAGAGACTACTGCTGCACTTTCCAGGGCCTGTGTTTCAGTCAAAGGCGGTAAAATACTGGGTAAACGAGACGCTAACATGGATTTACCTGTACCGGGAGGCCCCAGCATCAATATGTTATGCATGCCAGTTGCAGCAATTTCTAATGCACGTTTTACATGAAACTGCCCTTGCACATCAGAAAAATCCAATTCAGAATCTTGATCTTCGATTGAGGGTATTTGTTCTGCTTGTACCGGTAATTGGTGCTGACCATTAAGGTGTGCGCAAATTTCTAATAAATGTTGAGCAGGAAATAATTTTGCATTTTTTACTAATGCCGCTTCCTGAGCATTTTCTGCGGGTAAAAATAAGGCTCGCTGTGCTTCGCGTGCCTGGAGAGCAACGGGGAGTACACCATTTACGCTACGTAAATCACCTCCTAATGAAAGTTCGCCTATGCATTCATACTTCTTCAGTTCAAGTTTGGGGATTTGGCCTGATGCGGCAAGAATGCCGAGTGCAATGGGTAAATCAAAACGGCCTCCTTCTTTAGGTACATCCGCAGGTGCAAGATTAATGGTGATGCGCTGCATGGGAAATTCAAAATGCGAATTAATAATTGCGCCGCGTACCCGGTCTTTGCTTTCTTTTACCGCTGTTTCAGGTAATCCGACTAGATTAAGTGCAGGCAAACCATTGGAGATATGAACTTCAACGGTCACTAAAGGCGCATTGATTCCTGAGCGACCCCGACTATAGGCAATGGCAAGTGACATGGTGGTTTCCTTGGGTTGACGCTGAAAAATTACAATAAAATCTGGGCATATCAAAAGTGTCAACTAAGAAATGAAAGATACCAAAATCTGCTCATAATGAGCGAGTAGATAAAGTGAAAAATTGTTAAACCTTTCCTGACAGTCATTTTGGGGCGCGGACTTTTAGTCCTCCTTTAAAAATGTAGGCAAAAGGTCTGCATCTCATTTTAGCAGGCTACTTTATATCTGAGATTCACTTTTTGCCAGTCGATGTGTTTAATAAATTTTTCAATATAGTCTGCTTTCTGGTTTTTATAATCAACATAGTAAGCATGTTCGTAAACGTCGATAACAACCAGTGGTGTCGCCATCCACAAAACACCGGTAGCATGTTGATCACTCACGACGTTATAGAGTTTTCCATTAACCGGATGTATTACCAGCATTGCCCATCCAGATGCGGCCTTTGCACTGGCTTTAAAATCTGCAGCCCACTTTGCTACCGAGCCAAATCGCCTAGTAAGTGCTCTACGTAGTTCGGGTGATAAATCACCTGAAACTGTGCTTATGCCTTCAAAGTATAGCTCATGCAGGAGTACACTATTTTCTTTACTTGTTCTGGCATCCTGAAGTGCGCTGTATGTCGCTGAATCTAACGTGGGTCCTTTGATGATGCTCGATTGTAACTTTTCATCGGCAGCAATATAACCCCGCAATGCACCACTGTAATGTGCATTAAAATGAGGGGCAAGTTGTTCTGCGCTTAGAAAACCAGGAATAGATTGATAAGTCAGTGGTTTAGCTTGTCCCGTATTTAAGCCGCTTTTTGCAAAAAGGCACTGTACTGCATCATTCGATGCGGCGATTCCAGGTGAAAAAAATGTGCCAGCGACTGCTCCAGATGAAGCAAAAAGAAAGTGACGACGCGAAAGTTTATCCATAAGTATTAATCTTTGTTATTCACAGTAGAAGCCGAATTTGATCAGTATAACGGTGAGGATTAGTCTATAAAAGGGCTACCAACTTAAGACGGGACAACTCCTTTACAAACTGACTTGTCTTTTTGTTTGCCTTCTGCGTTGCGGAAACAGTTACGTAGCTAGCCTAGCTATGCGCCTGTTGCCGCGCCTTGAAGACAAACAAAAATACTACGTCATAATTGCATAACTTATTCAATTCCCATTCCTAAGTTATTTTATTCTTATTCCTAACCTGTCTTAGAGTAGATGCTAAAATTATTTCCTTGCTTGAAACCATTTTTTTACTAAAAGGGGAAATAAGCCAAATATTTCAGATAGCTTCGGAGCAGGTCGTAAGCAAAAATTCTCATCATTGATAAACAGGTTCTTTGGGGCAAGCCATGATAACGGAATAATAGATTGGTAATCCGACTGTAGTACCAAGTCGAATTGATTACGCAGGCGATAGTATTTAAAGTAACGTGATATAAAGCGGG
>CAZLLL010000488.1:0-2989 GCA_964560255.1 uncultured Methylomonas sp. | reverse complement strand
ATGTAATACATTGTTTTATATTATTTTTATTGACCACGCCAAAGGGAAAAGAGCCCTATTTGTTACCGCCTAGCAGAATATGTAACCCCTGAGGGGCATACGATTTCAGGCCAGCTTCCTGATGGCATTCAGGGAGGTAGTTTTGGTCAGAACCTAGTTGCTTTTATTCTCTATCAATATCATCATCAGCATGTCACGCAACCCTTGCTGCTGGAACAAATCCGTGATTTAGGCATTGATATTTCTAGTGGTAAACTCAGTCATTTTCTAACAGAGGGACTGGATGATTTTCATGCGGAAAAAGATGAATTACTGAAGACAGGTTTATCTGTTTCACAATATATCCATACGGATGACACTGGCGCACGGCATAAAGGGAAAAATGGCTATTGCACACACATTGGCAATGATTTTTTTGCCTGGTTCAGTAGTACAGAAAGTAAAAGCAGAAAAAACTTTCTAAACTGCCTATCACAAGGTAAAACAACGCTTTATACATTGAACACAGGCACCATTGAATACATGGCACAAAATAAGCTGCCCATTGCAATATTGGCAACGCTGGAAAATATCAGTGTTCGCATTACCACAGCATCCGACTGGTGCGAATGGCTGGATCAACAAGGTATTGTTAAACCCCGACACAGAAAAATAGTCACGGAAGGTACTTTGATGGGCGGGTTACTAGACCAGGGCATTCCCTCAGACTTTTCGATTATCAGTGATGATGCCGGGCAGTTTAACGTCTTTGATCATGCCCTGGATCCATGCCGAACGAGTCATTAATCGCCTGATTCCTTTAAATGACGGCCACGTCAAGGCTGTCGATGATGCAAGAGAACAGCTTTGGTCAATTTATCATGACCTGAAAGCTTATAAGCTTAACCCTGTCACTGAACAGGCGGATAGCATCAGGCAACGTTTTCAAGTCCTGTGCAGTACAAAAACCTGCTACGAAACGCTTAACCAAGCCCTCATGCGGATGGGAAAAAATCAACATGAACTACTTCGTGTACTTGATAAACCATACCTCCCGCTTCATAACAATTTGAGTGAACGAGATATAAGGGATTACGTCAAAAAACGAAAAATCAGCGGTAGCACACGGAGTGATGCAGGACGAAAAGCCAGAGACACTTTTGCCAGCCTAAAAAAGACCTGTCGAAAGAATGGCATATCATTTTGGGATTATTTGAAAAACCGCTTGCTGGGCACTGGGAATATTCCTCCGTTATCGGAAGTCATTCGTGCGGCAGCTGCCAGTGGATAATGAGAAGTTACACTTTTTTGTAGTAAGTTACATCCTTGGGGTGTAATGTGTGCGGATAAAGGCGTAGGTTGTGGGTGAGGCACGAACCCCAACAAAATAGATTGCCAGCATAGAGATGTTGGGGTTCGTGCCTCACCCACAACCTACACGGCAGTATTATTACTAAAGCCAATACCTACTAATTCATTTCGGAATGACTATGGATATCCCAAACAATTCTTCTGACCAAGATAAGCTCAAAGCCGAAACCCTGGAAAATGCAAATGAACGCAGTCAATATTTTGCTGCCCAGGAGATACAGCAGTCTAGCCAAGAGGCTCAAAATAGAGCTGAACTAACTGTCGATGTGGTGGGAAAAATCGTTGATGCTGTACAAGCCTATTCAGAGCTTAATACTGAGTCCGCTGATTTACGAGGACAAACCATGCCCGACTTAGGCCAGCAAGCACCTGATTATGGACAAGTTGCGGATGGGCTTACTATTGCTGCTACAGCGGGCATTCTTGCAACCCAAAAAGCAGCTCAGTTATTGCAGGAAAAACAGGAAGCTGACTACTCGCAGCTTACAGAAGCCCAATTAGCCGAGCAAAATCAGGTATTACAGGAGGTTGTCAAGGATGATAGGCAGCAACAGGCTGAATACGAGCAAGAACAGCTTGCCGTGTTTGAAGCCAGCCTGGAAGCTCACCAGGATTTTGGGCAAAACCATGATCTTGATTCGACACAAGGCAATGACCACCAGCTAGATAAGCAAGATCAGGTTTTGCACGAAGCGACTGAAAATGATATGCAACAATTATCTGAATACGAGCAAGATCAACTAGCGGTTTTTGAAGCCAGTTTAGATTCCAAGCAGGATTTTGATCATAGCCATGATGCTAATGCTACTCTTTAGCGCATTTAGCGACTAATTTTTGAATTTCTTCAAAAGTTTCTAGGTTTTTCGCAACGAGAAAAAGCCTATCATAACTATTTATATCTTCCCCTTCATCCTTAACAATATGTGCAATATAACCAGTTACTGAATCTATACCATAATATTCCTTACAATATTCATCATCTGACCCTGCAACTTGCACATACCCAATACTTTTTTCATTATCTTCCATTTTTTGCCCAATTGAAAAAGCTGTGCTACCAGTCCGTTTAGGATAATAATGAATATTGCCATCTTTCGTACATAAGAAATCAGTCCAGAAAACATCTTCAGCAAGTAAAACTCCATTTCCTGGAGTTATTTGTTTGCCAAATACTTTATTGTTGTAGCAACTATTCTTTGGCGGATAGCCATTTTTTTTAACATGAGAATATTATAATTATCCTGCCTAATAGTAAAATTTAAATGGCCTGAGTTCAGATGGTCTCTAATGGTGCGTTTTCTAAAAAAACTTTCTTTAAACTCTATCTGGCATTTATTTCTACCACAAGATTTAATATAAATATCTAAGTAACCATTAACTTTTTTCAGCATACCAGATTGTAAAGTTAATTTTTTATTTGCTAAGTCAATATTAATAAATGTTATAATATCGTCAAATGGTTTGCCTTCTGGGGTGTTAATATAAAGAATTCCACCATTACCAAATGATTTAGGTACAGATACTGTTTTATATTTATTTAGTCGGCAAAGCCAATAAGGAAGATAGTCAGTATTTAATATCACTGACCAAACATCATCACTTGAAAATGGCAGAGTCGCTTCAAATTGATCGATAACGT
>CAZLLL010000487.1:0-2996 GCA_964560255.1 uncultured Methylomonas sp. | reverse complement strand
ACAGTTACGTAGCCAGCTATGCGCCTGTTACTACGCCTTGAATACGAACAAAAAGACAAGTCAGAATGCACACGTTATTTAATTCCCATTCCTTAGTAAAGCTACATCAAGTTTATTTTATTAAAGTAAATTTCGTAGCTGAACATGGCCTGATTATGATATATACAGTTTATTTTCTCTTTTTAGGGCCTAAGACCATCACCATCTGGCGACCTTCCATTTTAGGAAACTGCTCAACGGTAGCCAGCTCTTCCAAGTCTTTTTCCACTCGCTTTAAAAGATTCATACCAATTTCTCTATGTGCCATCTCCCTACCACGGAAGCGCACGGTAATTTTAGTTTTATTTCCTTCTTCAAGAAATCGAGTTAAATTACGCAATTTGACATTATAATCGCCAATATCTGTACCAGGTCTAAATTTAATTTCTTTAACCTGAATCTGCTTTTGTTTTTTCTTGGCCATGGCCATTTTTTTATTCTGATCGAATAAAAATTTGCCATAGTCCATAATTTTACAAACCGGAGGATCTGCATTGGGTGACACTTCCACCAAATCCATATTTGCATCAGAAGCTAAACGTTTTGCGTCAATCAGTGACATAATGCCACCTTGTCCTTCAGGCAAACCTGTTAATCTGACACGCCGTGCAGTAATTGCATCATTTAAACGTGTTGCATCTTTTTTTGAAGCGATACTCTTTCCCCCAGTTACTAAATTACTTTCTATCTTCAATGTCATCATTCAGTCGCTGCACAAAAGCATCAACTGAAAAACTACCTAAATTCTCACCACTCTGCGACCTGAGCGTCACAGTCTGTTCTTCCAATTCTTTATCACCTATAATCAGAAGATAAGGAATTCTTTGCATAGAATGCTCACGAATTTTAAAGCCTATCTTCTCATTTCTCAAGTCAATTTTGACTCTAAAACCATGTTTATGCAATTTATTATAAACTTGCTGTGCATATTCATCATGGCGACTAGCAATATTCAATACCACAACTTGCTCGGGTGAGAGCCAGACAGGCATTGTTCCGGCGTATTGCTCAATCAAAATACCAATAAATCGCTCTAAAGAACCTAATATGGCTCGGTGTAACATAACGGGCACTTGTTTAGATCCATCTTCGGCGATATAGTGAGCATCTAAGCGACCTGGCATAGAAAAATCGACTTGAATAGTGCCGCACTGCCAGACGCGCTGCAAACAGTCTTTTAGTGAAAACTCAATTTTAGGCCCATAAAAAGCGCCTTCACCTGGCTGCAGCTCCCAGTCCAGACCCTTGTTATTGAGAGCTAACTCTAAGGCTTTTTCAGCCTTATCCCAAACTTCGTCAGCACCGACACGTTTTTCGGGGCGGGTTGATAACTTAATTAATACTTCAGTAAAACCAAAATCTTTATAGACTTCAAATAATAAATCAATAAAGCTGGATACTTCATCCTGAACCTGGCTTTCAGTACAGAATATATGCGCATCATCCTGGACAAAGTGACGTACCCGCATTAAGCCATGTAAAGTACCAGACGGCTCGTTACGATGGCAAGAGCCAAACTCTGCCATACGCAAGGGTAAATCTTTATAACTTTTTAAACCCTGATTGTAAATCTGTACATGGCACGGGCAATTCATCGGTTTAATCGCATAAACACGATGTTCTGAGTGCGTAGTAAAAATCATATCGCCAAACTTGTCCCAGTGGCCTGATTTTTCCCATAAGCTTTTATCCACAACTTGTGGTGTTCTCACCTCACCATAACCATGTGAGCGCAGCTTTTCGCGTATATATTGCTCTACCTGCTGATAAATTGTCCAGCCTTTTTCATGCCAGAACACCATCCCAGGCGCTTCTTCCTGAGTATGAAAGAAATTCAGGGCTTTAGCGAGTTTGCGATGGTCACGTTTTTCGGCCTCTTCCAGGCGGTGCAAATAAGCTTTAAGTTCTTTCTTATCATGCCATGCTGTGCCGTAGATACGTTGCAACATTTCATTATCTGAATTACCACGCCAGTATGCCCCTGCGATTTTCATCAGCTTGAAAGCTTTTAATTTACTGGTACTCGGCACATGCGGCCCACGGCAAAGATCAGTAAACTCACCTTGAGTATACAAGGATAAATCTTCAGATGAAGGAATAGACTCAATAATTTCAGCTTTATATTCTTCACCTAAATCACGAAAAAATTTAACCGCTGCATCACGCGTGACGATTGAGCGGGTAATTTCCAGATTACTGGCAACGATACGTTGCATTTCTTTTTCTATTTTCTTAATATCTTCAGGCGTAAAGGGACGCGCATAAGAAAAATCGTAAAAAAATCCATTATCAATCACTGGCCCTATTGTTACCTGAGCTTCAGGAAATATTCTTTTCACTGCCTGCGCAAGCAAATGCGCGGAAGAATGACGAATAACCTCAATCGCTTCATCATCTTTTGCAGTAATAATTTGCAACTGCGCGTCATTTTCGATTATGTAGCTGGCATCAACTAGGGCATCATTTACCCGACCAGCCAAGGTTGCCTTCGCCAAGCCGGAGCCAATGGACTGCGCTACACCCATGACTGTCACAGCGTCATTGAACTCACGTTTAGAACCATCAGGGAGGGTAATTACAGGCATACTATTTTTTCTCGGGTGCTTAAAATAAAAAAGCATTGCGTATGCAATGCTTCTCCAGCCTTCACTCCTGAAAGCAGGTTTATCCGCTAATTATACTCAATATTTTATATGTTTGTAAACAAATACTTAATCTCTATCTTTGGTAAAGCACTTCGGTTATGTCTAAGACCTCCTTAGCCTATTGCACCAAGGCATATTACACTTGGTCAAGCCCCTATCCAAAAATTCACTACCATACACTTTTTAAAAAGGCTCCTCAATCTCCATTTTATATAGAGGGATCTGAACGGTTACCTATTTTTCGTCATGAATGCGCCCTAGGAGGCTGTCCAAGAACTCATCAAAATGACTCCCATTTTTGATGTTTCAGTT
>CAZLLL010000486.1:0-3007 GCA_964560255.1 uncultured Methylomonas sp. | reverse complement strand
AGACGGACAAAAAGACCAGCAATATTGGATGATTATTTGTTTCCATCTCCCTTATGACGCAGTATTTTTGTTTGCCTTCAAGGCACGGTAACAGGCGCATAGCTAGCTACGTAACTGTTTCCGCAACGCAGAAGGCGAACAAAAAGACAAGTCAGAATGCACACGTTATTTGATTCCCATTCCCTAGCACCTATTTTATTCGGGCAGTTAAGGCTACAATATTTCTTGATATTTTCAATTGATTGTAAGAAATTATAACTGTTTATGGAAAATAGGTGCTGGATTGTCACATCCCTGAATATTAGCGGACTGAAGTCTGCTATACAGTTTTTTGCTTTAGGCTGTTGTGCCACCAAGGCCGGCAAAGCCCATAAACGTTAATGATAAAATTCCTGCTAGCATCATACTTAAAGCAGCAGCCTGGGTGATATTTGGCAGGATAGACAGTTCAAGTTTTTCTCTGATGCCTGCCATTAAGACAATGGCTAGGCCAAAACCTGCCCCTCCTCCTAAACTGAAGGAAACTGACTGTAAAAAATCATAGCCACGAGAGGTTTGAAACAGCGCCACACCTAAAATCGCACAATTGGTGGTGATTAATGGCAGAAAAATCCCCAAGGCTCTAAATAAAGCTGGGCTGAATTTTTTCAATACCATTTCTACAAGCTGTACTGACGAAGCTATAATGGCTATATAACTGATAAGGCGCAGAAATTCAAGCTCAAACGCCGTTAGCAGCAGATTAATGCCATAGGCACATGTTGAGCTTACAAACATAACAAAAGTTGTTGCCAGGCTCATATTAAAAGCTGTGTCACGCTTAGCGGATACACCGACGAACGGGCATAAGCCTAAAAACATGGCCAGTACAAAGTTGTTAATCAGAAAAGCACTGAGAAATATATAGCTGAGAGATTCTGGGTTCATATCGAAATTCCTTGTTAATATGCGTTACATTATTGCACAGGTAGCGTTTGATCGCTTTGCCTAAACGTATAATAGCGGTTGGTCAGAAAATTACCTAAAAAGACGATAGTACTTGCAATCAGCTGAGCATACCAATAGGCCAGATTTTTTGGCTGTGTTATCGGTATCTGTTCAGGATAAGGAATACTTTGTAATAATGCAAGTATTTCTGGAATGGTGCTCAGCCAGAAAATAACAGCATTCAGTCCAAACATTGTTGCACTGACTATTAAATAACGTGTAAAAAAATACTTATGTGGACCATTGACTTTAAATGTCCAATGAAACTGAATATTGTAATTGACTAAAAAACCGCACCCAGCACCTATCATACTTGCTTGTAAAGGCGTTGTTAATTGATATTCAATTAACAGGACTAACACAATAAATTGCACTAGAGTGGCGAATCCACCCGAAATAGTATAGCGCACAAAGGTATAGAAAAAACTATGGGGGCTCATGAACGTTTATTTCTCTTTTATCAGCACGTATTTACGATATTCTGCAATCACCGCAAAGTTTTTTAATAACCCATCCTTATGTATTGATAATTTGCTTTTTTTCATAATTAAATAGTCTTCAACTTGGTTATTGCTTAATTTTGTTGTTGAATGCCTATTAATTAATATGTGATTAGCCTGCCCCTGAGTGTGAAAATCAATTGAAAATAAGCGCTTATTTGCACTGTAAGAGAGCTGGCTTTGATCTGAATGTTTTGATTGCTGATAAATATTGACTAAATATTTCTGATTTTTTTCAAACTTTAATTTTTCGGGAGTGACCCATACTAAACCCATAAAAAATAGCCCCACAACAGGAATAATAAGGCCAGCATATAGCCACCTGCTTTGCATGATGGCGTTGATATCAAAACGCAGGCATAACATTTCGGTAACCATTATCGCAAAAGCTGGTAGACCGGGTAACACGTAGGTATAAAGGATATTTCCTGCAAATGTAAAAAAAACCATCGGCGCAATAGCCCATAACATAAGATAGCGATGCCAGCTACTCTGGCAGGCATTTTTTAAAGTAATTGATTTGTTTTTTCGTAATGGCCAGCTTAAAATGCAGCCAAGAAAAATAAAAGACCAGGGAAAGCTGGCAAATAACCACAGCAGCCATATTTTACCATATGGGTGTTTATGAGCAACGCCATATAAATCACCATGCCAACCTAGATCGACAAAGCGTTTATAATGCTCGCCAACCAGAAAATAATTGATAAAGCCCGGGCTCTCTATTTCAGCCATGATATACCAGGGAACGGCGATTAATAACATCAGTGCAGAACCTTTAAACCAGGGAATTTTCTGCCATGCGGCTAGCCCCTGTTTTTCAATTATAATCCAGGCTATCAAGGGTAATAAAACTAATACTCCAACAATTGGCCCTTTA
This sequence comes from uncultured Methylomonas sp., assembly GCA_964560255.1. Classification (GTDB taxonomy): domain Bacteria; phylum Pseudomonadota; class Gammaproteobacteria; order Methylococcales; family Methylomonadaceae; genus Methyloprofundus. The sequence goes on along the minus strand of CAZLLL010000486.1, from coordinate 643 downwards.
ACTAATAATCCGAATCCAAGCCCAACAAAGAACAAATAACCCCATTTTTTTACCTGTTGCATGATAGGATTATTTAAGGCCTGCCAAAAGCTAATCATTGACAAACTAATACACAGGCATAAGGCCATATCAGTCATTACAGCACCACTGGCAATAAAGAATAGGGCTGTACTTATTAATACAATACTGCTAAACGCTGCTTTTTCAGTACTTTGTAATACTTTGGCGAAACGAAAACTCAGCCATAGCACCAAACCTGCTAATAAAAATACAGGTAAGCGTGCTGCAAATTTAGAATAACCAAAAAGGTGAAAGGAAATCCCTGTCAACCAGAATGTTAGTGGTGGTTTTGCCCAAAAGGGAACACCATAATCAAAAGGTGGCATAACCCAGTTGCCAGTTTCTATCATTAAGCGAGGAATTTCTGCATAACGTGCTTCCGTAGGATCATGTAATGGATATTCAATCATACCAAACAGCCGTACTAAAATAGCAAGACAAATAATAGCTAAGGAAAACTTACTGAATGTTTTAGTCATCTGTTTTACTAGAGTAGGTTTTTTTTATGAAATAAAGTGGTCTCTGTTTGGATTCGATAAACATATGCCCGATATATTCACCTAATATCCCGATAGATAATAAT
>CAZLLL010000485.1:0-3018 GCA_964560255.1 uncultured Methylomonas sp. | reverse complement strand
GCAATATTGGATGATTATTTGTTTCCATCTCCCTAAGTTGGTAGCCTATTTTTAATATAAAAAAACAGACAATAGACCCGCTCAATGTAAGTAAATTGACTGCAAAGTTTTGAATATGAATAATAATTTTTATTAATGAAGTACAAAAACATGTTTTTGTACTGATGCTGGACTGCGCATTTACACCTATCAAAATGCTTGATACAGTCGTCCGATATTAAAAATACTGTGAGGGTCAAATGCGTGTTTTAGATTCTTATGTAATTTTAGTAAAGGTTCAGGGAGATCCTGAAACACTTTATCACGTATATCAGTGGTGCGAAACAAAGTATTATGCCCTTTTATCAAGGCACAAGACGCTCGCACATCTGTCTGGGCTTGCTTGTTTTTGAGCCAGCGTAATGCACCACCCCATTCATACAGCATATCAACCGCCAATAAAGTAGGCGGTGTATTGGAAGCTAAAGACAAGCGCCATAAAGACTGTTCATTGTGAAAGAAAGTGTGTGTCTGTTCTTTAATTGAAGACCAGAAAGCATCCGCTGCAGGAAGTCTTTCGCCGCCTATTTTCTGCGCTGCTGTCTTAAGTGATTGTTCACTACCCGATAAACGTATATAAAGCTGATTTTGATAAAAGCAGCTAGCACTGATAGGCAAGGGCAGGGCAGACCATTGATGCAATTTACTTAAAGCACTGCCACAATCTAGCGTTTGCAGCAGTGTGATCTCAGTTTCGGGTTGCGGTACTACTTTTAACGAGGCTTCTAATATTACGCCTAAGGTTCCCAATGCGCCTATCATTAAGCGAGAAACATCATAACCTGCCACGTTTTTCATCACCACTCCCCCAAAGGATAATATCTCGGCTTTGCCATTAATGATTTTAGTGCCCAAAACATAATCTCGCGCTGCGCCTGTATAGGCTCTACGTGGACCTGATAAATTACAGGCGAGTGTGCCACCCAATGTTGCATGACTACCAAAGCAAGGAGGCTCAAAAGCCAGCATTTGCTGTTTATCTGCCAATATCTGCTGAATGACTTTTAGGGGTGTTCCAGCACGTGCTGTGATCACCAGCTCAGTGGGTTCATAACTGATAATACCACTGTGTTGAGAGAGGTTGAGTTTATCGGTTGATGTCACGTGGCGACCATAAAAATCCTTTGTGCCACCTGCTTTTATCGTTAAAGTAGCCTTTGATTCTATCGCCTGTTGCACCTGCTCTTGTAACTGTACACTGAGATCATTTTGATAAATTTGAGTAGTCATTAAAAACGCGCCAGTCTGGGGTGAGGTAATTTTCCCTGATGTATATGCATGGCACCAAATTCAGCACAACGATGTAATGTCGGTATTGCTTTGCCTGGATTTAATAAGCCTTTAGGATCAAAGGCGGCTTTAACAGCATGAAACTGTGTCAGTTCGCCCGTAGAAAATTGTACACACATTTGGTTTAATTTTTCCATGCCGACACCATGCTCACCAGTAATTGTTCCGCCAACAGCAACGCAGAGTTGCAGGATTTTACCGCCAAATTCCTCAGTACGTTCCAGTTCGCCCGGAATATTGGCATTATAGAGAATTAACGGGTGTAAATTACCATCTCCCGCATGAAACACATTGGCGACAACTAGGTTATATTCCTTTGATAGTGTCTCAATTTTTTGTAAAACCAGCGCCAGACTTTTGCGTGGAATAGTGCCATCCATACAGTAATAATCCGGCGAAATCCTGCCGACAGCGGGGAATGCATTTTTACGGCCTTTCCAGAAAAGAATACCTTGCCGTTCATCTTTGGCAATACGAACTTCAAAAGCACCACTGTTTTTTAAAATATCGTTTACCACAGCTATTTGTACTGTCACTTCATCCTCATTACCATCTAGTTCACAGAGTAAAATCGCTTTTGCTTGTGTTGGATATCCGGCATGGACAAAATCTTCCGCAGCTTGAATAGCGAGTTGATCCATCATTTCCAGCCCAGCGGGAATAATACCCGCTGCAATAATATCGGTGACTGCTGCGCCTGCAATAACGACATCATCAAATGCAGCCAGCAGTGTTTGAACGCGCTCTGGCTTAGCTAAAAGTTTAACTGTCACTTCGACAATAATCCCCAGCATTCCTTCAGAGCCGGTCATTAAAGCCAGTAAATCATAACCAGGACTGTCCAGACTACTGTCGCCTATGGTTATCAGCTCTCCTTCAATCGTCACTAATTTAATTTGCTGAATATTATGCAGCGTTAAGCCATATTTTAAGCAATGCACTCCGCCTGAATTTTCAGCGACATTGCCACCGATAGTGCAGGCGATTTGTGACGATGGATCGGGCGCATAATATAAACCAAGATGAGCGACTGCCTGTGAAATCGCAAGGTTACGCACACCAGGTTGTACATGGGCGAGGCGTAATTGCGCATCAATTTCAATGATAGTATTAAGTTTGGCAAGACTGAGTAATAGTCCCTGTTCATACGGTAGTGCGCCGCCTGATAACCCTGTACCCGCTCCTCTGGCAACGACAGGTAAATGCATGTCGTAACACAGGCGGAGTATGCTTTGTACTTGTTCGACAGAGTCGGGTAGGACTATCATTAATGGGATAGCTCGATAAGCTGACAGGCCATCACATTCGTAAGGTATTAAGTCCTCTTGCTGGTGCAGTACTGAGTTGACAGGCAGAATGCACAGCAATTGATGCAGTAATTGTTGCCGATCTATAGGAGGGAAATCATGTTCAGAAGTGTGCGGGGCCATGTTAATACCATAAATTCGTAACCGTTCAGCCCCCTCCTTGGCAAGGAGAAGGGGTTAGGGGGAGGCTTTATTTAGAAAAGCTTTGCTTAAGCCATATTTTCCAGAGAGGAGGTGAACAGTGACATAGAAAGTGTTTGTTATTTATAATACATAAAGGCACTTCTTTACTCTCCGTAAAAAGGCGTAGGGCATAGGTTGTGGGAGAGGCACGAGGCCTAACAAGATGGATCGTAAACCATAAATGTTGGGGTTCGTGCCT
>CAZLLL010000484.1:0-3020 GCA_964560255.1 uncultured Methylomonas sp. | reverse complement strand
AACAAAAATACTGCGTCATAATTGCACAACTTATTCAATTCCCATTCCTTAATACAAATCAATCGGATCTACATCCAGAGACCAACGTATTTTTCGCGCTTGTATCCGTTTTTCAATTTCTGGCATAAGCCAGTTGAGTAACTGATGCAATTGCTTGCGTTGTGTATGTTGCAGTAATAACTGGTAACGATATTGGCCCGCTTTTTTGGCCATAGGCGCTGTGACAGGGCCTAAAACAAGTATTGTATTATCACCGTGTTGAATTAATGCGGCAACTGCCAATAGAAAGTCCCATGGGGCTTGCTGATCGTACGCGCTAGCACGTAGCAAGGCTTGATAGCTATAGGGCGGTAAACCTGCCTGCTTACGCTCTGCCAAAGCGGCTTGTGCAAAAGCCTGATAGCCCTGATGAATCAGTGTATTTAACAAAGGATGCTCAGGTTGTCGAGTTTGCATCATCACACGGCCCTTTTTTTCTGCACGCCCTGCGCGTCCAGAGACTTGTACAATAAGTTGTGCGGTACGTTCAGCCGCATGAAAATCAATGCTAAATAAGCCACTATCGACATCAATTAAAACAACTAGGGTGACATTGGGGAAATGGTGGCCTTTCGCGAGCATTTGTGTGCCCAGGATAATATCTACCTGGCCTTTATTTATAGCCTCTAGATGTTGTTCTAATGCGCCTTTTCTTTGTGTACTATCACGATCCAGGCGGACAATGTTTTTCTGTGGAAATAAACTGTGTAATACATTTTCAACTCTTTCTGTGCCTAGACCGAGTGGCTTTAATTCCTTGGACTGACAGACCACACAGCTACGAGGAAGTACATGCTCGCTAGCACAGTGGTGACAGCGCAGTTTTTGTTGTTGATAATGTACGACTAAATTGGCATCACAACGTGAGCATTGTGCCACCCAGCCACAACTATGGCAAATAAGCGTAGGTGCGAAACCTCTACGATTTAAAAACAGCAACACTTGCTCTTTTTTAGCGAGTGTTTTATCAATATCTCTAATTAACGGGGGAGATAAACCTTCTTGTAAAATCTGGTTTCTAATATCAAGTAAGAACAAACTGGGTGCTATCGCGCCGCCGGCCCGCTTGGGTAGTTTTAATAATTGATAGCGTTTTTTCTGAACGTTATAGAGACTTTCTAGTGAGGGTGTGGCTGAACCTAATATAACGGGAATATTCAGTATTTTGCCGCGCACAATGGCAATATCTCGGGCGGAATAACGAAATCCCTCTTGTTGTTTAAACGAAGTATCGTGCTCTTCATCCAGAATAATCAAACCAGGTCTCGGTAAGGGCGTTAATAATGCAGAGCGTGTGCCTAATAAAATGTCACTATTGCCCTGTTGTATATTAAGCCAGGCATTGAGTCGCTGGGTTTCTGTATGCCGCGAGTGATAGGTTTCTATGGCAGTAGTGAAACGTTGTTTAAAGCGGGCTTGCAGTTGGGGAGTTAAGGTAATTTCAGGTAACAGTACCAATACTTGTAAACCTTTTTCTAAAACCTGTTGAATAATTTGTAAATAGACCTCAGTTTTGCCGCTTCCGGTTACGCCGTCAAGTAAAAAAACTGCAAATTTATCTAGCTGTGAGCTGATCGTATTAATAGCAGCCTGTTGTTCCGGGTTTGCTGTTAGTGGGGCTTGCCTTACAATAAGCTCATTTTTTTGTACTGGCTTGCTAATTTTCTGTACGTATTTTTTTTTAATCAGTACTTTTAACAGTGGACTCCCGTTCTTAATTGCGCTCGCTATGTCCTGTTGATTTATTGCCTGGGACTGTCGTTTTAGAAATTGTAGTAGTGTCAGTTGTCTAGGGGCTTTGTTGCCAAGATCCTGTTCATCAATATTTTTCCCTTCTTCTGTTAATAAAAAATAGGGGTGTGATTTTAGTACACTGGGCTCACCTTTACGTAAAGCTAAAGGAAAAGCACTTAAAAAGACCTCTCCGATTGTATGATGATAATACGTTTGAGCCCAATACAGCAATTTCATATCCTGGCTTGATAGCAGGGGAGTTGCATCTAAAATTAATTCAATTTTTTTTAGCTTGCTATCTTCTACCGCGCTTTCGGTTTTTAGTTCCAGCAAAATCGCAATTTTTGTCGTTGCACCAAAAGGGACTTTTAGACGGACTCCAGGTTGTAGTTGTTCTGGCAAGTAATTATCAGGGGGTAGATAATCAAATGTGCAATGAAGAGGAGTCGGGACGGCAACGCTTAAAATTATTTTTTTTGGGCTGTTCACATACGGCCTTTTCTTCAAAAGAATTCGATATTAAACGGCTAAGTCCTTATCGACATTATAAAAATAAAGTTATGCACAAAAGCTGTGGATAACTCTGTGGGTAAAGCTGGAATAAGTGAATGCGTGCCTTGAGTTTATTGCGTGTTTGTTAAATTGTATGAAATGTTATCAGATTATTTATTTTTTTTAAATCAGGTGGTTATATAAGTCAATAGCTAGTTTTAATGCTTCACAACTAGATTGATTTTTATGTTGGATAAATAAAAAAATAATTGTGGGTAATTATTTCTAAAAATAAAATATTTGCTTTAATACTTTACATTTTGTTGACGACAATGAGAGAGAAAATCAGATTATGTAGGCAGTTACATCATTAGGCTACCAACTTAATACGGGACAACTCCTTTGAAAAATAAGTAGGGTGGGCAGTTTTTTTTTGCCCACCATCAAGTTGAACCTCGGTGGGCAGAAAAGATTGCCCACCCTACAAATGATGGCTTGTCCCCTCTTAAGTTGGTAGCCCATAATGACATAAAGCTTTGAGAGATTTTTTATGTTTTTTTATAGAAAACACCCTTTGCCAAGAAATATTTAATTTGAAAAATAACATTTTTATTGTTCATCATAAATGAATGTGTCACTGGAAGTGTAATGTGGTCAGCCATACCTTTCAGCCTGGTATTTTCAACTGAAACTTTACCATCATTCGGGTTTGGAAGCATTAAAGATAAAATTGGATTGATACTACGTGTTCCAGC
>CAZLLL010000483.1:0-3034 GCA_964560255.1 uncultured Methylomonas sp. | reverse complement strand
ACATATGAATATAATTTATAGTTACAAACTTAAGATGGGACAAATGTACATTCTATTGAAGACCTATCCCTCCTAAAGTCACCCACAACCTACATCTGAAATTTAGGTTTTATGATGGTTCTGCGAAACAGGATAAATACCCCGTCCAGCAGAAAATAAATTTCACACGAGTATTGCCCTCCTTCAGGTGGACATGGGAATAAAAAATACAGTGAACAAAAAAACAGCGCAATACCATATCGGTATAGACCTAGGTACCACACATACAGTAGTGGCTTTTGCAAAATCAAAACAAAAAAACGCCACTATCCAGATTTTTGAGATAGAGCAGTTAGTCGCTCCTGGCGAAGTCGCTAGCCGTTCGCTATTACCTTCGGTGCGCTACCACCCTGCCCCCGGCGAACTTTCAGCAGCGGATATGGCCTTTTCTCCTTCGGGAGATCAAGCTGTTTTGGGTGAAGCAGCGCGGACTTTAAGCGCAAAAACGCAGGGACGCTTTGTTAGTAGTGCTAAAAGCTGGCTATCTCACCCATCCATTGATCATACCGCAGCGATACTGCCTTGGGGAAGTCACCAAGAGGTAGATAAAATTTCCCCACTGGATGCCAGTGCCAGTTATTTAAGACATGTGCGCCAAGTCTGGAATCATAGCCACCCAAAGGCATTAATGGAAAACCAGAATATCGTTATTACCGTACCCGCTTCGTTTGATGAAGCCGCGCGTTCATTAACGCTAGAAGCTGCTCATACGGCTGGCCTAGGTAATATTCGCTTACTCGAAGAACCCCAGGCCGTTTGCTATGACTGGTTACGCAGGCACCATGATCAATTAAAAACTGCGCTGGATAATATCAAACTGTTATTAGTCTGTGATATAGGCGGCGGTACCACCGATTTGACCTTAATAAAAATAGACCACAATCAGGATGAACCCCAACTCTCTCGGGTAGGTGTCGGCGATCATTTAATGCTAGGAGGAGATAATATAGATCTCGCCTTAGCCCATTTAGTTGAAACACGTTTAAATACAGGCAATAAAAAGCTCTCTGCCGCTGATTTATCCTATCTACTCGAACAATGCCGAGTCGCTAAAGAACGCTTATTAGCTGAAGATGCCCCAGAACAATTAAAAGTCACTTTATTAGGTGCTGGTTCTAAATTAATAGGCGGTATACGCTCGGTCAGTTTAAGCAGTAAAGAAGTACAGGAAATTGCTTTAGATGGCTTCTTTCCACTGTCTAAACTCACTGAATTACCTGATAAAAAACGCAGTGGTGTGGTTGAATTTGGTCTTCCCTATGCGGCTGAACCTGCTGTCAGCAAACATATTGCCGCGTTTTTAAACACCCATCAGCAAGCGGCAAAAGAAGCGCTCGGTAATGAAACGATTGTACCCGATGCATTACTATTAAATGGTGGTGTTTTTCGTAGCCAGCCTATTACCCAGCGCACGATAGATTTAATTAGCTCTTGGCGTAATCACCCCCCTGCCCTACTTGAAAATAAACACCCTGAACTTTCTGTTGCCTATGGTGCAGTGAGCTACGGTATAGCCCGTGAACAGAAAAAAATTAAAATTGGTGGCGGGGCTTCGCGCAGTTATTTCTTATTAATCGGAACCGAAAAAGAACAACAAGGTGTCTGTCTCTTGCCGCGTGGCAGCGAAGAAGGCAATGAAATCATGTTAACTGACCGTCAATTTGCGTTACGTCTGGGACAGCCCGTTAGTTTCCATTTGGCCTCATTGACGGGTGGTAAAGAGTATAAAGCAGGTGATATCGTTGCTATCAATGATGACTTCCACCCACTGCCGCCGCTGGCCGTTGCTTTCGATCAAGAACAAAGTGACGTAAGCAAAGAAGTCACAGTGCAGTTATCGGTCACTTTATCAGAAGTTGGTACCTTACAAATTCAGTGTGTTGCACTAGAAGACACGCAACAACGCTGGGATGTGCAGTTCCAGATCAGAAAAAAAATAACGGCCTTGGCGGCAAAAGATTTACCTGTAAATTTCCCTGCTACAGTGGAAAAAATTAATGCAATATTTGGTTCTAAGTCTAAAGAAATTAGCCCCAAAGCTGTTAAAAGTCTACGCGCGGATTTAGAAAAATCATTAGGTCTGCGCAGTAACTGGTCTAGCCATTTATTACGTGAATTATTTACCGTACTATTAGAAGTACGTAAAAATCACCGCCGCTCTCCGAATCACGAGCGTGTCTGGCTCAGTTTAATTGGTTTTTGCCTACGCCCTGGTTTTGGTTACCAACTTGACAACTGGCGTGTTGAGCAACTCTGGAAAACTTATGAGCATAATATTCAATTTGTTAACGAAACACAAAACTGGAGTGAATGGTGGACTTTATGGCGACGTATTTCAGGTGGCCTAGATACTGAGGCACAAGAAGCTATATTTAAAGATCTAGCTAAATATCTAAATCCTGCTTCAGCACGTCAGGGCAATACAGCAAAACAAAGCAAGCAGCGTAGTTATGATGATATGGTTCGCTTATCTGCCGTGCTGGAACGTCTCCCCGTTGATCAAAAAACACAATTGGGTGAATGGCTATTAAAACGCTTGCAAAAAGCCAGCGAACCTGCACAAACATGGTGGGCAATAGGCCGAATTGCTGCACGCGTGCCTTTTCACGCCAGTACACATTTTGTCGTGCCTAGCGACACGGCATCCCTCTGGCTACAACAAATCCTAGAAGTAGACTGGAAAAAAACACCTCAGGCGGGATTTGCCGCGACGTTAATAGCCCGTATGAGCGGGGATAGAGCGAGAGACCTCAGTAGTGATGTTCGCGATCAGGTGATTGCTAAACTAAAATTGAGTAAAGCGCCTAGTTCATGGTTAGAAATGCTTGAATCAGTTAAAGAGCTGGATGCTGCTGAGGAAAAACAAATATTTGGCGAGGCATTACCACCAGGCTTGACATTAATTACCCATTGAGTTTTATAAGTTCCCATTAATACCTGAAACTATGGAATGGGAATTGAATAAGTTGTGCAATTATGACGCAGTATTTTTGTT
>CAZLLL010000482.1:0-3048 GCA_964560255.1 uncultured Methylomonas sp. | reverse complement strand
CTTATTCCGCGCCCATCCCAATTAAATACCTTTAAAAACCATGGCAAATAAAATCAAGCAAATTGCAATCCCGAAGAAAATCGTACAAAACCTATTGCATCATGCTCAGCAAACACCCGAACGAGAGATCTGTGGATTAATCAGCAGTCAAAACGAAACACCCTACCGTAGCTATCCAATTAAAAATACTGCAGACAATCCTAAAAGTTTTTTTAATATGGATGCCCAGCAACACATTCAGGCAATGGCAAAAATGCGTGCTAACGATGAGCAGCTTTTCGCTATCTATCATTCCCACCCAAGTGCTCCAGCGATCCCTTCCAGCACGGATATAGAACAAGCAAATTATCCAGATGCCCTATATATCATCATTTCTCTTAACACTAAAGGTATCCTGGAATTACGTGGCTACCATATTAAAGATGCGCAGTACATTGAAGTACCGCTGTGTTTAGGATCTCAAACTCAATAAAACCCGAATAAGTAATCGCTCAAAAGTTATATAACATTTTTGATCCGTAAGTCCATGTATAATATGAATTCAATGCTAAAAAACTTTTGGCTATCTACTTATCTAGACAATCCTCCCCCATCCTTTGGTGGTGTCGTCTATTAGCTGTTAATGGAAGTTACTATCAAAAAATACCCGTTAACGCAATAATTATTGGATTATTAAACAATGAGTTATATATTATCCTTATTATGCACAGTCAATAGAACACACCACCTAAAAATTTAGATTGTGACTGTAAAGGCTTAGCTGTATATTGATAGCTTATACAAAAAATAGCTTCTTTAAGTTTTAAAACAATCAACCAGAGTACAATAGCTATTGCTATTACAAAAAAAAGCAGAAAATTTTTTACTACTCCCTTGAGTTTAAAGAAGATAGCAATAAACCCTAAGCCAGATTTGTTATGACACTTGATTTATACCTCTCCATTTTTACGCTGATGTTTATTTCACTGGGAGTAAATGTTCTTGCGTTAAAGTTCCGCATTCCTTATACCGTCCTTCTGGTTATCGCTGGATCGTTATTAGTCCCACTCTCTGAGATTGAGTTTTTTTCATTTATTACCAGTTTTCAGTTAACTCCCGAGCTACTATTTTTCGTTTTTCTCCCAGTATTAATTTTTGAATCTGCTTATAACATAAAGGTTCGCAGCATCAGGGAAAATAAAATTGCGATTAGTTTGCTAGCTATTGTCGGTTTATTAGTGTCCACTCTTTTTATCGGCTATATCGGTTACTGGGGATTTCAGCTACTAGGCCTTCAGATACCTTTATTAGTCACGTTATTATTTGGTGCCATCATATCTGCTACTGACCCAGTAGCCGTTCTCGCGCTATTCAAAGAATTCGGTGCCCCTCACCGCTTAACGCTGATCTTTGAAGGCGAGAGCTTATTCAATGATGGAACCGCCTTTGCCATTTTTATTGTGCTACTCGATGTCATCAGTCACGGTTACCATGGCTACCCGACTTTATTAGGTGGACTGTTTACATTCTCCACGATGATGATAGGCGGGACTTTATTCGGCTTATTTATGGGCTTCTTATTCTCCAAATTAATTGAACTTGTCAGAGGACATGAAAATCTGGAGATCACTCTAACATTGTTAGTTGCACATTTTACCTTCCTATTGGCCGAGGTCATTTCTGCCAACTGGGTTATCTATGGGCATACCATTCATTTATCTTCCATTATTGCCACGTTGGTCGCGTCAATGGTGATAGGCAATTACGGTCGCTTCAAGATGTCTAGCGGCGTTGAGGAATACATGGGCAAGTTCTGGGAATACTTTGCCTTTGTCACTAATTCCCTGGTCTTTATATTAATGGGCTTGCTGTTTACCAGCCTGACTGTCTCCTTGCATATCACCTGGCTGCCCATTTTAATGATTATTTTCGTTGTCGTCATTGCTCGAGCCGTATCCATTTATATTTCAATAGGCATTGCAAATCAGTTTAAATCAGAAGAGAGCATTCCAGCTAACTGGCAACATTTAATGGCCTGGGGCAGTTTGAGAGGATCACTGGCTGTGATTATGGTACTACTCATCCCTGATGATATTTCCCTGGCAAACTGGCCTTATGAATTTTCTATCAAAGAGTTTATTATCGCAATCACTATAGGCTGCATCTATTTTAGCCTGCTGATCAAAGCAACAACTATTGGAAAAGTCATCCGCTGGCTAAAAATTGACGCGCTTTTACCATACGAGCAGTTAAGTTATTACAAAAGCAAAGCGCTTATTTATATGGATATTATTCATCGTAGTAAAGCACTTTATGAAAGTCATTATATCAGCGCAGAACAGTATCAGAAATTTACCGATTATTATCAACACCTGCATGAAAAAATCTGCCAGCAATGCATAGAGCTAAACATAGATTCCGCTCATATTGTAGAAAATATGTTACGCCTTTATACTTTACAGATCCAGAAAAAGGAACTCAAAGTACTCTTCAAACATGACGAAATTAGTGAAAGTATTTATAAAAAAAACCTCAATATTCTAGAAATACAAACCGAACGTGTTGAACAAGATAGTGCAAAATTAAAATCGCTGAATGCCTATTTAACCAATTGGGCAACTACTTTTAATGATACTCTGCGCAAAATATTTTTCTTACAGGACAGAAAAAATGATCCCAAGGAGCTGTATCTTTATTATCAGACTCAGTACCTTCTGATAAACAAGGTCCTGGAGGAGATGCAGCAATTAAACAATTCCCATTTAACTGAAATTTTTGATAGTCCAAAAGCAATCAGTAATGTGATTGCTATTTATCAAGATTTAAAAAAAGTAACTGAGCAGCAAATGCAAAGCGAGATTGATTCTAACCAGGAAATGCTTGAACATTTAAACGAGCAGTCAGCAATCAATCTGTTACAGACTGTGCAGACAGATACATTAAAGGAATTGTACGAGAATGAAATTATTACTAATAAACTACATATTACACTTAACAAGGAACTAAATGACTGGTAGCTAATCAAGCCTCTGCATCGAGATACATGAACACGCAACTGGAAATATCTAG
>CAZLLL010000481.1:0-3059 GCA_964560255.1 uncultured Methylomonas sp. | reverse complement strand
TTACGTAGCTAGCTATGCGCCTATTACCGCGCCTTGAAGGCAAACGAAAATACTGAGTCATAATTGCACAACTTATTCAATTCCCATTCCTAAGCAGCAAATTACATTGTAGTTATAAGTCAAGAGAATTTATGGTTGCCGATTGACCAAACAGCTAACACTTTTGCAGGAGTGCAATGGCTTTAGCTATTGCACTCCTGCACTGATTAATTGAGTTTTAAATTACGTGCTTTTTCGCGTTGCCAATCGCGGTCTTTTTCAGTCGCTCGTTTATCATGTAATTTTTTACCTTTTGCCAAGCCTATTTCTAATTTAGCACGATTATTTTTCCAGTATAAAAAGGTGGGTACCAGTGTATAGCCTTTGCGTTCGACATGACCAATCAGTTTATTGATTTCCTGACGGTGTAACAGCAACTTACGAACGCGTGTTGCAAAAGGAGTGATATGCGTAGAAGCAGAATTAAGAGCCGATATATGCATGCCGGATATCCATACTTCCCCTTGTTTAATAAAGACGTAGCTTTCTTTTAATTGTACTTTTCCTTCTCGCATACTCTTGACTTCCCAGCCTTCTAGAACAAGACCCGTTTCAAAGCGTTCTTCAATAAAGTATTCGTGAGAAATATAGCGATTTTTGGCAATCGTATTATCGGTTTGTTTTTTTTTCTTGGATTTTTTTCCAGCCATGGGTTTTCAATTCTATTTTTTTAATACGCAGGTAGAAGGTATAATATATTTTGTTTTAGTGTATTTAATTTAATTCAATCTGGTCTAAGACTACTCTCAAATTCAATTAAATACACTACAAGACAGTATACATATAATAAATAATACCTGTATTTTACTTTAAATTTATCGGTAATCATTGAATTTTTCCAACTCGTAGGTAACTTAATGGCCAATACAAATCAATCAATTCATGGTGAATGGTCTTCACGTTTTGCTTTTATACTCGCGGCAACAGGTTCAGCTGTTGGCTTAGGTAATATATGGAAGTTTCCCTATATTACCGGTGAAAACGGTGGCGGGGCATTTGTTATTGTCTATTTACTGTGTGTGGCCGCCATAGGGATACCTATTATGATCGCCGAAACGATGATGGGACGGCGTGGACGGCAAAGCCCGATTAATACATTGCAGGTCTTGACCGAGGAAGCAGGCGCAAACAAAAACTGGCATTATTTGGGTTGGCTTGGTGTGATTGCTGGGTTTTTGATTTTATCTTATTACAGTGTAATCGCTGGCTGGTCTATGGCGTATGTGGTAAAAGCATTTGTCGGCAGCTTTTCGGGGGAAAGTGCAGAACAAATCAGTAGCCTCTTTGCTGATTTGCAGGCGGATCCGATAGAACAGACTGCTTGGCATACAGTGTTTATGGTGACTACAATGGCTGTTGTAGCGCGTGGAGTGAAAGGTGGATTAGAAAAAGCGGTGCGCTTTCTGATGCCAGGTTTATTTATAATACTGATGCTACTGGTTGCCTACGCTATGACGACTGGATCTTATATGCAGGGTATTGAATTTTTATTTAAGCCGGATTTTAGTGAATTAACGGCAAGCAGTGTCTTGACGGCTATGGGGCATGCCTTTTTTACTCTCAGTCTTGGAATGGGGGCGATTATGGTGTATGGCTCGTATTTACCAAAAGATATTTCTATTGCCAAAACCAGTATTATCATTGCTGGGGCGGATACTTTAGTTGCATTATTGGCCGGGATTGCTATTTTCCCTATTGTCTTTGCGAATGGGCTAGAAGTTGGATCGGGTCCGGGATTAATTTTTGAAACGCTCCCTATTGCTTTTGGCAGTATGGCGGGGGGATGGCTATTTGGGTTGTTATTTTTTGTTTTATTAGTTTTTGCCGCTCTTTCTTCTGCTATTTCTTTAATTGAACCAGCAGTTGCCTGGTGTGTAGAGCATTACGATATTGATCGTAAATATGCCTGTATTGGTATGGGTTTTATTACCTGGCTGTTAGGTTTGGGAACTGTTTTTTCATTTAATCAATGGTCAGAATATACCTTGTTTGGATCGAATTTTTTTGAGGTGCTGGATTATGTGACTGCAAATTTGATGTTGCCGCTGGGTGGATTGTTTATCGCCCTGTTTTCGGGCTGGATCATGTTGCCGAAAGACAGTAAGGAAGAGTTAAGCCTAGATAATAAGGCATTTATTATCTGGAAGTTTTTAGTTAGTTATGTAGCGCCAGTGGCTGTGTTTATCGTGTTTTTGAATGTGCTGGGTGTGTTTGGGATATTTAGCTAATGACAACAGTACAAAAAAGTGCATTGGTTAAATATTCAGCGCGTGCAATGTATGATATTGTGACTGATATTGAAGCCTATCCTGATTTTTTACCCTGGTGTACAGGCAGTCGGGTAATAAGTCGTAAAGGTGATATTGTTGAGGCAGAATTGCAAATTGCCAAAGGTGGATTTAAGAATTCCTTTGCTACCCGTAATATAAATGATAAAGGTGGACGAATTACAGTCTCGTTATTAGACGGACCATTTTCATCATTAGATGGGGTGTGGAGTTTTTTGCCGCTGCGTGAAGATGCTAGTAAAATTTCTCTGGATCTGGAATTTGAAATAAATGGTATGTTAGCAAGCTTTGCCTTTGGGGCTGTGTTTAATCAAATTTGTAATACCATGGTAAACTCCTTTACGCAGCGAGCTAGGCAGATATATGGGGTTTGATTATTCTGTTTCCTAAGGAATGTACACGACACACTTGTGTAACTTGCTTGTCTTTTTATCCGTCTTCAGCGTTGTAGAAATAGTTACGTAGCTGGCTATGTGCCTATTTCTACGCCTTGAATACGAATAAAAATACTGCGCCAGTTGCTCAACTGTGTCGTACTCATTCCTAAGGAGAATAGGTTGGGCAACTGTAGGTGAGAATTTATTCGCATGATGCTGATAAGTCTATACTCACAAAAGCGAAAATAACCGCTCAGATTTCCCCTTTGAAAAATGGGAGTTGAGGAGCTTTTTTCTAAGATAAGGGAGCTGGAAATAAATAATCGTCCAATATTGGGCAGGGTTTTTATTCGTA
>CAZLLL010000480.1:0-3066 GCA_964560255.1 uncultured Methylomonas sp. | reverse complement strand
TTATTTCGTGCACGTTCCTAAGTGTCGCTGGCAGCCATTTTTTTAACTCCTAACTGGACTGTTAGGAGAGTATAGGTAAGGACAACGTATTTTTTAAATCATTTAAAGAGAGAAAGTAATGAGTAATCATTCCAACGAGCTGGACGCGTTTGAAACGCCTCCGCGCTCAAGAATCACACTTAAAAAAGTGAGTGGCATACTGCTGGCAGCAGTGCCTTTGCTAATGCCGATGACAGTAAAGGCCGCAGATGATACGCGACCCAATATCATTATGTTTGTTGCTGATGATGCGGGTTATTCTGATTTTGCAGGCTTTGGTGGTGAAGGTAAAACACCCGCAATGGATAGTCTGGCAGGTGTAGGTAAAACATTTACCAATTTTCACTCCATGCCTAACTGTTCACCCTCACGTTCAACATTCCTGACTGGGATTGATAACCATATGAATGGCTTAGGAACCATGTCAGGCCAATTGAAGCGCGGTCCAAGTAATCCTCAAAGAAACACTCCGGGATATAAAGGCTATGTGAATAAGCAAAGCATTATGATCTCAACACTGTTGAAAGATTCTGGTTACCATACCTATATGGTGGGTAAATGGCATCTAGGGCAGGATGGCGAAGAAGACGGACAAACGGTATTTTTTAGAGGGTTATGGCCCATTGACCGAGGTTATGAACAAAGCTTTGGTTTCTTAAATGGCGATGCTGATCATTTTGGCGCCTGTGAGCGATTCCAAGGGGATTGTACACGTTTCATTGAAAATGATGAGATATTAATCCCTAGCTTTGATTTCGCCACAGATTACTTCAGCGCAGCCGCACATACCAAAAAAGCAATTGAGTATATTGATGCTGACAAAGCAGTGGATGCAGAGCGTAAACCATTTTTCTTGTATTACGCTGATACCATGCCACATTCACCTAATCAATTGCCTGCCGAGTTTATCAAGCAGGAATATATTGATATGTATCTGCAAAAAGGTTGGGATGGCATTCGTAGCGAACGTTTTGAGCGCATGAAAGACCTAGGTATTCTCCCCGAAGCAATGGCATTGCCTGAGCGTTATGAAGGGTATCCAGCATGGGATGATGAAACGGATCCAAACTGGGATGCTTTGTTAAGCCGAGTTGCTGATGCGCCACATGACAAAACATGGGGCGGCATTAAAACAGTGGCTGAACTTAAAATGACCTTAGCTAAAAAAATGGCTGTTTATACAGGTATGTTAGAGTTTTTTGATACTCAGGTGGCTGACATTGTCGATCACCTAAAAAGTATCAACGAATATGATAATACCGTGTTCTTCTATTTTTCAGACAATGGTGGAGACTCCAGAGAATGGGATTATGAAGATCAAGATAATATGCTGCACAAGGGCATCAATAATAGTTTTGATAACCTAGGCTTGCAAGGCTCTTACATTTCTAACGGTAAGCAGTGGGCGCAAGCAGTCAACGTCCCTTTCTACTCGGCGAAAGCAACCAATGCAGAAGGCGGCATTCGCTCTGCAATGGTGGTTAGTTTTCCAGGTGGCGATATTGAAACAGACGTAACAACGGGTAAATTTGTGAATGATGCAGATTTAGCGGCAACAGTACTCGATTACGCAGGTGTTGCGCACCCAGTTGGCGTTGGTGTTAAACCTGATTGGAATAATTGTACAGGGAGCTATGGTGAAGAAACAGGCGTCTGTCCAATGAATGGTAAAAGTATGCGCCCTTTACTCAATGGTGATGCGACGGCTATACATGACTTAGAGCCCATTGGTTACGAAATCTTTGGTCGCGTTCTACGTCAAGCGGGTGCAATCGTTGGCGATAGACCTAACAAGGCATTGTTTTTAGAAGACGGTGATGTGCAATGGAAAATCCTTCGCTTAGGTGATGCAGGTTGGGGAGCGGGGCCTAACGAACCTTGGAGACTCTACAACTTAACTGAAGATCCAGCAGAGTCAAATGACCTGACTGCAGAAATGCCACAAAGAATGGCCACGATGATGGCGATGTATAATGACTACGAGCAAAGCGTTGGCGTTATTCCTCAAAGTGCTCAAAAAGTGACAGAAGTTCAGCCTGGAAGTCATATTCCGCAACAATTCACTGTGAGCAATACAGGGGATGAAGCAGAGACTTATACGCTATCCTGTCAATCAAACTGGCCCTGTGCTATTAACTCTGAAAGTAGCTTTACACTAGCAGCAGGCGAGTCTACGGAGGTTGATTTAACGATTAGTGTGCCTAGTAATGCGGGTAAGCAAACACGTACTGCACAAGTTGTGGTTACACGTGAAAATGTGCCTCAAATGTCTAATAACCAGATATTTGTCGTTCAAGTGGCAGAAGCCTTAAGTGCAACAGCTGATTATGTGCGAGTTATGAACTGGGCAGAAGACGCGTTTCCAGAGTTGTTTCCTATAGATAATAGACAAGAGTTGATTGGTAATGAGTTGGAAATGCGTTTCTATTCAGCAACCCAAAGCTCTCTGGTATATGATCCTTCTATAACAGGTTATTACATGCATAATCAAGACCTTTTCGGTGATGGATTTACCTTCGTTGGCTTCGTCTCTGACTATATTGACGATGCAAAGGAAGCGGGTTATTAAATAAGGCGATTATTTAAGTGAAAGTCTGCCGCTGCAAAATGTAAAAATAAAGGCATCAGTAGACTCCTTTCGCTTATACGCTGTACAAACTAAGTGACGGGGATCTAATAACTAAAGAGTTATTAGATCCCGTTACTTTTTATTTTATTGGTAACGATTGACCCAATTTTAAGGGGAGAGGATTTTGTGAGATATAGTCAGATTTTTTCGTTGTTTACCCTGCTTTTTTGTAGCTTTGCATACGCGACAGATATTGATAAAGCATTCCCCCCAACAGTAAAAGCATCATTGAATGAAACAATGCCCGATAAATCCAAGCAAGTATTAGAGCAAGAAAAAATTCTCGCACTACAGAAAAAACTGACGACAGATGGCTATTATTTAGGACCCATCAATGGCATCAGAACGCCTGAAACACGGCAAGCCTTTAAAAACTGGGCGACAGATAGAGATTAATA
>CAZLLL010000479.1:0-3066 GCA_964560255.1 uncultured Methylomonas sp. | reverse complement strand
ACAACGCAGAAGACGGACAAAAAGACTCGCAATACTGGATGATTATTTGTTTCCAGCTCCCTCAGCTTCTATGGATTGTAATCTAACATTTTTTGCAGAGCAAGTAGAATAGAATAAATGAAACACTAGGATTTATTAAACCCGAATTTTTCGGTGGTATTACACGGCCAACCTTCTAAGGAATGGCAGTGCTTTCGGATATTTTTGACTTACGGTAAAATGGGCGAGGATAATATGACAAAGAATAAAGAACTACTCCTTTTAAGACACGGTAAATCAGACTGGAGTTCTGATTCAGCTGATTTTTATCGTCCATTAAATAAGCGAGGAAAACGAAGTGCGCAACGAATGGGCGAATGGTTAAGCAAGCAACAACTTATACCGGATTTAATAATGAGCTCTCCTGCGATACGTGCGCTGACAACGGCTGAAACCGTCTGTGTAGCAATGGGCATAGATATATCTTCGATACAAACTGAGAGAGGTATTTATGAAGCAGGTTTATCAGATTTGCGGCAGATTTTACGAGGTATTCCAGACTCCGTGCAACGATTATTGCTTGTTGGCCATAACCCAGGGTTTGAATCGCTACTTAGCGACCTGGCACCCGATATTGCAATGCCAGATGATGGAAAACTCATGCCAACTGCAACCCTGGCTTACCTGCATCTAGACCCACAGTGGTCAGTTTTACAAGATAGCTATTTAATACAACGAGCCAAGGATTTACCAGAATAATACTCGTTGGTGATATACAGCGTAGAGTGGACTTTAGTCCGCTAACCTAACCCAATACTAGATAATAGGCGCAACCATGCTGCTTCGCGAAAGTCAGGGACTCCTGTCACCTTCATTCTCTCACCGACACAGCGACTAGGAGATGCCCTGAACGCCCTGCGTCCGCCACGACTACGCACAAAGCCGCTTCGTCAAGGCTACCTCAAATGGCTGGACGGCTATTCGGAATGCAATTCTTGCCGCCCTGCGCGCTATTGTATTTACTTGATTTTGGCCTGTACCCTGCCGCCTATCAGGGACTAAAAATCATCACTTCGCTAAGGAACGTGCACGAAATAACTGTTGCCCAACTTATTTCGTGCATGTTCCTAAGCTCCGTTTCCCTGATTTTCAGCGAAAGTGTAAACTACTTCTGGATAAAAATGAAAGGTACCCATTTTTGTTGCATTTCTTTAATAAGATTTTTGATATAAATAATCCACCCCAACATGGAGATATAAATGAGCGGGCTATTTTCAAAACAACGTATTGTCGCTAAAGAAGGCTTTAACCGATGGCTAATCGCTCCCGCAGCTTTAGGTATTCACCTGTGTATCGGCTCAGTATATGCCTGGAGTTTATTTAACCCTGCGCTGATTGCAAGAATGGGTGTGGTCACCAGTGCTGCCGATGATTGGGGGCTAAAAAGTGTTGTCTGGATTTTTACAGTCGCCATTGTGTTTCTCGGTTTATCTGCTGCCTTTGCGGGTAAATGGCTGGAAAAAGTAGGACCTCGATTGGTCGGAGTGATCGCTGCCATTTGCTGGGGTGGAGGGTTTATCTTAGGTGGTGTAGGTATCATGACAAATCAACTATGGCTGTTATATCTGGGCTATGGTGTCATTGGTGGCTGCGGTCTGGGTTTGGGATACATTTCACCAGTTAGCACCTTGATTCGCTGGTTTCCTGATCACCGTGGTATGGCAACCGGTATTGCGATCATGGGTTTTGGCGGGGGCGCAATGATTGCGAAATTTATGATTGGCCCGATAATGCGTGCATTTTATATTGCCCCTGACTATCTAGGCCCAATTGCGAATGTCAATCTGATTACTCAAGCGGGACGGCGTACGGTTCAAATGGCTGGAGAATTACATGAAGTCGTTATTATTGGCGCAAATGATGTTGCGAATATGCTGGTAGCAGGCCCGCAAGGCGTTTATCTGGCAGGAACAGGAAATATCGGTGTTGCACAAACATTCTTCACTTTAGGGTCGGTGTATTTTGTCATCATGATTCTGGCAGCATTTGCTTACCGCATTCCTGAAGAAGGCTGGCTACCTAAAGGTTATGTCGTACCCGATGAAACTAAAGGTATGATCACGGAGCATGATGTGCACATTGATCAGGCGCATAAAACCCCTCAATTCTGGCAACTCTGGTTAATGCTTTGCTTGAATGTCACAGCAGGTATTGGTGTTATTTCGGTGGCAAAAACCATGATGAAGGATATTTTCGGTGGTGCACTACCCAATCTAGTGAATTTAGAATTTGCGGCAACTTATGTTTTAATGATCAGTATATTTAATATGTTAGGACGTTTTTTCTGGGCAAGTACCTCTGACTACATAGGGCGTAAAAATACTTACTTTATCTTTTTTGGCCTGGGTGCGTTATTATATGCTTCTCTGCCTTTTGCTGCTCAAGCTGTGAGTATTACAGCATCTGTTAACTATTTATTAATATTTTATGCAGCAACCATGCTGATATTTACCATGTACGGTGGTGGATTTGCCACTATCCCAGCCTATCTGGCAGATATTTTTGGTACTCGATATGTCGGAGGAATTCATGGACGTTTATTGACAGCGTGGAGTACAGCGGGCGTATTAGGCCCATTAGCCATTACCTCATTGCGCGAAAGAGCCACAATTAATGCGATTCATGACTTGGCAACTAAAGTGGATCCAGCCACTTTTCAGCTTAGCTTTGGAGCAGGTATGGAACAACTCAATAGACTGATAGAAACTAAAACAGTGACCATTGCGAAATTGATGGAAGTCGTACCTCCTGACACACTGGATCCGACTCCCAGCTTGTATAACCAGACCATGTATTTAATGGCGGCATTATTAGTGATTGCATTTTTTACCAATGCCTTAATGAGACCCGTTCATCATTCACATCATATACAAAAATAAGGGGCTTTTATTCAAGTTGATACTTTTTTCAGGAGAGCAGGCATGGGTACGAAGTAAGTAGGACACTGTAGGTGCGAACTCATTCACACGATGCTGATAAGGGAGCTGGAAATAAATAATCGTCCAATATTGGGCAGGATTTTTGTTC
>CAZLLL010000478.1:0-3070 GCA_964560255.1 uncultured Methylomonas sp. | reverse complement strand
GGTGCAACACCCCGTGAAATTGAGCAAAAAATCTGTAAACCGTTAGAAAATAGCATTGATGGCACCAGTTATATTGATGAAATGCGCTGTGAATCGCGTCAGTCCATGGCGATTGCCATCATCAAAATGCAGGAACAGGGGGATTTTGTCCAGTTTAATAATGATATTCGTAGTGCTGTTGATGAAATAGAGAATTTTCCTGCCGATAGCGAAGAGCCTGTAATCAAAGAATTGGGGCGTACCCAGGATGTAGTCACTGTTGCACTGAGTGCCAATATTCCGAAACCGGAATTAAAAGATCTGGCGGAAAGCATAAAGGAACGTATGTTGCGTGTTCCCGGCATTCCACTGGTGAGTATCGAAGGTTTCTCTAAACGTCAGTTTCAGGTGCAGCTTGCACAGGATAAATTGCGTTTATATGGCATAAGCTTACAATCCGTAGCCAATATCATCGCCCAGCAAAACCTGGATTTACCCACGGGGGAAATCCAGACCGCTGAGCGTGACTATCAAATTCGTTTTAATGATGAACGCCGCTCACCAGACGAATTAAAAGAGTTGGTGATTATCAAGGGCAAGCACGGTAATGAAGTGCGGCTGGGCGATATTGCCACGATTATTGATAACTTTGAAAAAGCCGAAAATAAAGCAACTTATAATAAGTTGCCTACGGCTTTTTTAAAAATACGCAAAAATTCTCAAGATGACAGTCTGCGTATTTTAGAGCAAGTCAAACGTTTTATTCAGCAAGAACAACAAGGTCTGCCAGAACAGGTTTTTTTCAATTTAACACAAGACTTTACCAGTATTGTTGAAGACCGTATCTCACTACTGATCAAAAATGCCTGGCAAGGTTTATTGCTGGTCTTCGCAGTGATGTGGCTGTTTTTTGGTACGCGTTATGCCTTCTGGGTGGTCATGGGTTTACCCGTGTCTTTTTTAGCCAGTGCCTTTGTATTAGCCCAATGGGGCATCAGCATTAATATGCTCTCAATGGTCGCACTCTTATTGGCTCTTGGTATTCTGATGGACGATGCCATTGTGATTAGCGAAAGCATCGGCAAACATATTTCATTAGGCAAGACACCGATACAGGCTGCTATTGATGGCACAATGGCGGTAAAAAATGGTGTACTTTCTTCCTATATCACCACGCTGTGTATTTTTACTGGCTTATTATTCCTTTCTGGCGATATTGGTCAATTGCTCTATAGCATTCCTGCGGTGTTAATTTCAGTGATTACCGTTTCTCTGCTGGAAGCCTTTTTGATTTTACCGCATCATTTGCAGCATTCATTACAACAGACCTCAGACCAGCCTATCTCAAAAATTCGCCAGCGCTTTAGCGAATATTTTGAAAAACTGCACCTTAAAGTAAACGGCTGGGTTAAAAAGCTGATTGTCTATCGCTATTTATTTATGGGCTCGGTGGTGGGTGTTTTTATCTTATCGGTCAGTTTATTAGTCTCTGGTATCGTCAAGTTTTCCGCATTCCCCAATGTTGAAGGTGATCTATTACAGGCACGGATACTAATGCCCGTCGGGAGCTCGCTAGCGAAAACGCAGCAAACCATTAATAAAGTAACGACGAGCATTCAGGCGGTTAATACACGTTACCAGCAAAACTATCAAACCGCCTTGATACAAGGCATGACAGTCCATTATGGCATGAATGCCGATGCTTTTGCGGTGCGCATTTGCCACCGTCAGCATCGACTTATTGACGACTGAGCAGCGCGAACAGTCTATTTATCAGATTGCCCAGTGTTATGGCGCAAGCAGCTTGGCATTGTGCCAGAAGCACTCAATATTGCCATCAAAGAAACCGTTATTAGTCCGGCAGGACGAGCTATATATATCCGTTTACAAGGAGATAACCTGACGCGCTTATCAGTCGCCTCACATCAACTGCAAAACTGGTTGGCAGGGTATTCCGGAGTGAGCAACCTGATGGATGATTTGCGCCCGGGGAAACCGGAGTTTAGCTTAAGTCTAAAACCTGGCGCTTTTGCACTGGGTCTGACAGCACAGGAAATAGCCTTGCAATTACGTGCAGCTTATCAAGGCATTGAGGTGCTGGAAACTTCAATCGATTTAGAAACCTATGAAATCATTATCAAACTGGAGGATGCCTCCAAAGATAAACTCGCTGACTTTGATTATTTCCCTATTATTCATCCCACTTCAGGACATATTATTCCCCTGGTTAACGTTGCGACAATCAGTGCGACACGTGATTTTTCACGTATTCAGCGTATCAATGCACAACGTGCCGTGACTATTTTCGGGAATATTGATGCTGAAGTGAATAATACACAGGCCATTTTTCAGGATCTGCAACACACATTTCTGCCTGAATTCCAACGGCAACACCCCAATATCAGTATCCAGTTTGAAGGTGAAATTAAAGAAGGCCCACTTACGCGTAACTCTATGCGGAAAAGCATGATGATAGGTTTAGTAGGTATTTTTGCTTTATTAAGCCTCCAGTTTCGTTCATATTCTGAACCCATTTTAGTCATGGCCAATATTCCCTTGGCTTTTATTGGCGTTATCTTCGGTCACTTAATCATGGGGCTGGATATCACCATGCCGTCTTTACTGGGTTTTGTTTCGTTAGCGGGTATTGTGGTCAACGATTCGATACTTTTAGTCGAGTTTGTCAAAAAACATATCGGTGAGGGCATGACCCCTCATCAAGCTGCCGCTAAAGCCAGTGGTGAACGTTTTCGAGCGGTGGTATTAACCTCGTTAACAACTATTGTCGGTTTAATCCCCTTATTATTTGAGCAAAGCCCACAAGCGCAGATTTTAATTCCCTTGGCAACCAGCATTGTTTTTGGTATTCTAAGTTCAACTTTATTGGTACTGTTTGTCGTGCCCTGTTTATATACGATTCTGGAGGATTTAGGGGTAGTGAAAATTAAGCGCAATGGCTCTATGCCCTAAACTTTTGGAATAAATAATTAAAATCATGGTCATTTGGAATTACTTCAGGAGTTAGACTGGAAACTTTGGGAGCTGGAAATAAATAATCGTCCAATATTGGGCAGGATTTTTGTTCGTATTC
>CAZLLL010000477.1:0-3070 GCA_964560255.1 uncultured Methylomonas sp. | reverse complement strand
AAGGCAAACAAAAATACTGCGTCATAATTGCACAACTTATTCAATTCCCATCCCTAAATGATTAAACGCTCCGTTTATACGGGGCGTTTTTGTGTGAACTGGAAATTTATCATGCTGCAAAGAGACCCTTGGCTATTGCCGGAAGGTGTTGAGGAAGTTTTACCCGAAGATGCAAAACACTTAGAAAGATTACGTCGCCAGTTACTTGATGTATTTGAATGCTGGGGCTATGAAAAAGTGATTCCGCCCTTTATTGATTATTTAGACTCATTACTGACAGGGTCAGGTCATGACTTGAATCTGCAAACCTTTAAATTAACGGATCAATTAAGTGGTGAAGTCTTAGGTATACGTGCCGATATGACACCTCAAGTTGCGCGAATTGATGCACATAGTTTGAGTCACCTACCGTCATCACGCTTATGCTATGCAGGAACAACCTTGCATACTCGTGGGGATGCCCTGGATAAAACCCGGATTCCCATGCAAATTGGTGCCGAGTTATTCGGTCATTCCGGTATAGATAGTGATACCGAAGTAGTCCAGCTAATGCTCGAAGTTCTGTCTATTTCGGGATTGAAAAATGTACATCTTGATTTAGGCCATGTCGGGATATATCGAGGCCTGGTTGCTCAGGCAAATTTGACTGAAAAACAGGAATTAGCACTATTTGAAGTTTTGCAGCGTAAATCAAATTGCGAATTAGATGAATTATTAGCAAGCTATGCTGTCTCTGCTGAATTGCAAGCTATCTTTTTGGCCTTACCTAAATTAAATGGTGACAAATCTGTGCTTATACGGGCCAGATCAGTTTTTGCCACTGCTGATGAGAGTGTATGTAATGCTTTAGCACAGTTAGATGAGCTATCCGGTATATTACATAGTTTTTATCCTGAGTTAACGATTAGTTTTGATTTAGCCGAATTGCGTGGTTATCATTATCATACGGGAATGGTATTTTCTGCTTTTGTTCCTGAAGTGGGTAAAGAAATTGCGCGGGGTGGCCGCTACGATAATATTGGCCAGATTTTTGGCAGTGCCAGGCCGGCAACCGGATTTAGTGCCGACTTAAAGGTTTTGGCAGCTCTGACCAAACAAAATGATGCAACTGATGATGTGCTCAAAATTCTGGCACCTATTGCCATAGGCGACCGAGAGTTAGATGAAAAGGTGCGTGACCTTCGTGCTTCTGGATGCATAGTCATTAAACAGCTATCGGGTCAGCAAGACGCAGCAGTTCAACTGGCTTGTAATCAAACATTAGAAAAAATTGATAAGAACTGGGTTCTTGTCCCGTTAAATTAATCTGGAACTGTTATGGGTAAAAATGTTGTAGTTATCGGCACGCAATGGGGCGATGAAGGCAAAGGAAAACTAGTTGATTTGTTAACTGATCAGGCAAAGGCGGTAGTGCGCTTTCAAGGTGGGCATAATGCAGGCCATACACTGGTTATTAATGGCAAAACGACGGTGTTACATTTAGTACCTTCGGGCATCTTGCGTGAAGACGTACAATGTTTAATTGGGAATGGTGTGGTATTGTCACCCGAAGCCTTACTTAAAGAAATAAATATACTGGAGAAAGCAGGTATTCCCGTGCGTTCTCGCTTATTGATTAGTGAAGCTTGTGCCTTGATTCTGCCGATCCATGTTGCCATTGATCAGGCGCGGGAAAAAGCAAAAGGTACTAAAGCAATCGGTACAACAGGACGAGGCATAGGGCCTGCTTATGAAGATAAAATAGCAAGGCGAGGTGTGCGTGCGGGAGATTTGTTTCAGCCTGTATTATTTACTGAAAAGTTAAGGGAGTTAACTGAATACCATAACTTTATGTTAACAGAATACTATAAAGTCCCCGCTGTTGATTTTGATACAATGTTAGCTGATTCCTTAACCTTAGCAGAGCAGATTAAGCCCATGCTGATTGATGTTGCTGAGAAATTGCATGACTTTCAGGCTAAAGGTGAGAATATATTATTTGAAGGCGCACAAGGTGCTTTGCTGGATATTGACCATGGCACTTATCCCTATGTGACATCATCAAACACAACAGCTGGTGCTGCTGCGACAGGCACCGGTATTGGGCCATTAGATATTGATTATGTACTCGGCATTACCAAAGCTTATTCAACACGAGTCGGTAACGGCCCTTTTCCTACTGAACTAGAAGATGAATATGGTCAGCACCTAGGTGAAAAAGGCCATGAATTTGGTGCAACTACGGGTAGAAAACGGCGCACTGGCTGGTTTGATGTGGTTTCTATGCGTAAATCAGCACAAATGAACTCCTTAAGCGGGATTTGCCTGACTAAATTAGATGTGCTGGATGGCTTGGATAAAATTGGTATTTGTACTGCGTATAATATTGCTGGCGAAGAAACCACCGTTGCACCACTAGGCGCTGAGAAATATGAAGCCTGTATTCCTGTCATTGAATATATGAATGGCTGGAGCGAGGCAACAAAAGGTGTCACTGAATTAGAAAAATTACCTGCCAATGCGCTTGCCTATATCAAGCGTTTAGAGAAACTCGTCGGCGTTGAAATATCCATTTTATCGACAGGGCCAGAGCGTAATGAAACGATTGTTTTAAAAAACCCATTTGCTTAAAAATATGGCTACCATTTTAAGACATGACATAATGACAGGAGTAAAATTGCTTTAGCTATTTCTGCCACTGGACGGGGCATTTACCCCGTCCGTAACGTTTATCGCTACTAACACATTAAACAGAAGCCTCATTATTGGGCGAGGTATTCATCCCGTTGGTCGTTTGGGCTACCAACTTAAGAGGGGACAAGCCATCATTTGTAGGGTGGGCAATCTTTTCTGCCCACCGAGGTTCAACTTGATGGTGGGCAAAAAAACTGCCCACCCGACTTAGGGAGATGGAAACAAATAATCATCCAATATTGCTGGTCTTTTTGTCCGTCTTCTGCGTTGTAGTAACCGTTACGTAGCTTGCTATGCGCCGGTTACTACGTCTTGAATACGAACAAAAATCCTGCCCAATACTGGACGATTATTTATTTCCAGCTCCCTTATTTTGCAAAGGAGTTGTCCGGGTAGA
>CAZLLL010000476.1:0-3076 GCA_964560255.1 uncultured Methylomonas sp. | reverse complement strand
GCAAACAAAAATACTGCGTCATAATTGCACAACTTATTCAATTCCCATTCCTATATAAAATACAAGATGCTTGGATAGCTGATTTTTTCGCTTTATCTATGGTATTATTTGCAATTCAAATAATGATAATAATATTGGAGATTGCTATGCTAAAAATACGTTCTATTGTTTCTGCAATTGCACTTGCAGGTTCTGTCTCTGTTGTTTCTGCATGGGACGCACTACCCACTAAAGCCCCTGAGCCAGCTAACAACCCCACCACTGCTGAAAAAGTTGAATTAGGTCGCATCCTATTTCACGACCCTAGATTGTCTTCTACTGGCACAGTATCCTGTGCTTCTTGCCATAACACCATGCTTGGCGGTGAAGATAATAGACCCAATTCAATGGGTGTTAATGGACAAACGGGGGGGCGTAGTGCTCCGACAGTCTGGAATGCAGCGTTTAACAAAGTACAGTTTTGGGATGGAAGAGCGGCTAGTCTTGAAGATCAAGCGGCCGGCCCTGTGACTAACCCTATCGAAATGGGCATGAAAAGCTGGGATGATGTGGTCAAGCGTTTAAAGTCTATTGAAGGTTACCAGCCACTGTTTGAAAAAGCATTTGGATCTAACTCCATTTCTAAAGATAATGCGACCAAAGCAATCGCTGCTTACGAAAGAACATTAATTACACCCAATAGTCCTTACGACAAATACGCTAAAGGCGATAAAAGCGCATTAACTGCACAACAAATACGCGGTTTAAATAAAGCCGTCGAGCTAGGCTGTGTAGGTTGTCATAGCGGCTCTGCCTTTAATGGTCCAGGCACATTCCAAAAATTCCCACTTATTGATAACGCTTATTTAGAAAAACAGTATAAATTGAGTGATGACAAAGGCCTTTATGAAGTCACGGGAAAAAGTGGCGACGAGAACTTCTTTAAAGTACCCACATTACGCAATATTGCATTAACGGCTCCTTATTTCCACAATGGTTCAGTTAAAACACTGGAAAAAGCCGTTAAGGTCATGGCTAATGTCCAATTAGGTCAAAAATTATCTGCTGCTGATGTAGCTGATATTGTGGCCTTTTTAAATGCTTTAACGGGTGAATTCCCCAAACAGGAAATGCCTACTTTACCGGGTACACCTGGCACAACATTTAACTAAATATATTCGCTAAGTTACTTTCAGAAATAAAATGCATAAAGAGTGAGCTCTGCTTACTGTGTTCACTCACAGCAGAGCTTACCTCTATACATTCCCAGGCAGTTAGCTTGTGCAAGTATTTGGGGTGTTGTCTGAGAAAACCCGGCTACCAAGTTAAGAGGGGACAAGCCACCATTGTGTAGGGTGGGCAATCTTTTCTGCCCGCCGATAAAGTTTCTCCCTCATCAGTCCCAAGTCGCGCGTTGATTAGCTCTACGATTTTTAAATCTTTAATCACCCCTGCAATAATGCCTAAGTGATCTAAGGAATGGGAATTGAATAAGTTGTGCAATTCCCATTCCTAAGTTATTATTATTTTTAGCGCATAAAATCACACTTTAGGCTCGATATAAGTTAAGGAACATGCACAACATATTGAGCACCCATTCCTTGATCTTAAAGTTTTTAAGAGCAAACTATACTCTTGTGTACTATGGCTATACAGATTAGCCAATGCTACAATTTAACACAATTATAATGTTTTGTTTGGATAGAATGAATGGCACAACACCAAGAAAATTTGATCTGGCTTGATCTGGAGATGACCGGACTGGATCCTGATAATGACCTAATTATTGAAATAGCCACGGTCATCACAGATAAGTATTTAAATATTTTAGCAACAGGACCAGTGATGGCCGTACACCAGAGTGACGCAGTACTTGCTGCCATGGATGACTGGAATCAGGAGCACCATGGCAAATCGGGGTTAATTGAACGAGTGAAAGCATCAATAATTAGTGATAGCGATGCGATGCTGCAGACATTAGACTTTTTAAAGCAATGGGTGCCAGCCGGCAAGTCCCCGATGTGCGGTAATACTATTGGTCAGGATAGACGTTTTTTGTATCGCTATATGCGTCCATTAGAAGAATTTTTTCATTATCGTAATCTGGATGTTTCAACGCTAAAAGAGTTGGCTATGCGCTGGGCACCTGAAATATTAGAAACGTTTCATAAAAAAGAAAGTCATCAGGCGCTTGAGGATGTGCTGGAGTCAATTGATGAACTAAAGCACTATCGTGAACACTTTATAAAGCCTGGAGTTACTTAAATGAATCCAGTCATTGCAATTGCATTAGGAGGGGCTTGTGGTGCGGTGTTGCGATTTTTAGTGTCTAGTGGTGTCTATCAATGGTTAGGGCGTGGTTTTCCTTATGGAACCTTGGCTGTCAATGTATTAGGCTCTTTTTTGATTGGCTTATTGACTGAGGCCTTAGTATTACAACGTATTGCTATTACCATAGAATACAGGTCGGCAATTTTGGTGGGTCTATTTGGCTCATTTACCACATTTTCTACTTTTTCCCTAGAAACGCTGTATTTGATAGAACAGGGGAATTTATTAAAGGCAGCACTGAATATATTAATCAGTGTTTGTGCCTGTCTCTTTGCTGTCTGGCTGGGGTTGCTGGCTGGACGTGGCTTATTTTCTTATTCAGGTGGCGTGATACGCTGGATGGGGTGGGTATTTCCATATGCCATGGTTGCTGTAAATGCGCTGGTTGCCTTTTTAATCGGGTTGCTTGCCGCACTCTTAATCTATAAATCTATATTATCAGATGAGTACCGAGCGGCACTTATTATTGTTATTGTGGGTATGTTTGCTACTTTATCCAGCTTATATGTGGTTTTATACTTGATTGAAGAAGGACATCAATTTGAAAAAGAGCTCAATATGATGTTAAGTGTATTTTTAGGTAATGCACTATTGTGTGGGACTGCCATTTGGGCAGGTTTGTGGTTAGGAAAGTCGATTTAATCACTAAGATATTTATATTTATTGATTAAATACTGAGTAGAGCGGACTTTAATCCACTATAATTTAATAGGCTCTTTTTCCTTTGGCGTGGTCAATAAAAATAATATAAAACAATGTATTACAT
>CAZLLL010000475.1:0-3084 GCA_964560255.1 uncultured Methylomonas sp. | reverse complement strand
ACAAAAAGACAAGTCAGAATGCACACGTTATTTGATTCCCATTCCTTAGTGATGACCTTGAGTTATCTTACGATAAACTGATTGATTATTATCGGTTGTGATTTCAAATTGAATTCAACTTTTATGATGCCAAACAATACTGGAGGCTAGAAGATTTTATGAATATCAAAGAAACTCAAGTGACTAAGGGAGATGGAAACAAATAATCATCCAATATTACTAGTCTTTTTGTCCGTCTTCTGCGTTGTAGCAACAGTTACGTAGCCAGCTATGCGCCTGTTACTACGCCTTGAATACGAACAAAAATCCTGCCCAATATTGGACGATTATTTATTTCCAGCTCCCTAATGTGGTGAACTTCTCTTTATTTATGGTGACATTTTCACAGCTATTATTGCCTCAAATAGAGAGCCTGGAACAAAAAAGTATATTAGATTTAAAAGTCACCTTCAGGACGCGAAAATACACGCGTAGGATTATGTGTCCCTCGGCTTAAATGCAGAGGAGTTTTTAATAAATGCCCCACTTTTCACCGCTACTGGTTGCCTTGTTTAAAAGGAAGTTGCTGCTGACAGTATTGCTTATATTGAGATACCATTTCTTTTTCTCGTTCTAAAAAATCAGCAATCAATTCGGAAAAATGAGGGTTTTGTATCCAGTGAGCTGAATAAGTCGTGATGGGCTGAAAACCTCTGGATATTTTATGCTCACCTTGAGCACCCGAATCAAATCGTTGTAACTGCTGCTCTATACAATATTCTAAGCCTTGGTAATAACAGGTTTCAAAGTGCAGATTATTGTATTCTTCATAACAGCCCCAATAGCGACCATATAAAGTATTATCACCCATAAAACTGAGTGCAGCACCAACGTATTTTTGCTCTTTCACCGCTAGAATTAATAATAGCTGTTCTGGCATCGTTGCTGCTAATTGCCTAAAAAAATGGATATTCAAATACGCTGTCTGGCCTCTTTTTAAATAGGTCATTTCATAAAATGTAAAAAAAACATGCCATTGCACACTTGAAATATTCAGACCAGTCAGTCTTTGAAAATGAATGCCTTGCTCACTCACCTTTCTACGCTCTTTCTTTATTTTTTTACGTTGTCTGGAAGTAAAAATTTGTAGATAATCATTAAAATCACGGTAACTTTTATTAAACCACTGGAATTGCACGCCTTCACGAATAAGTAGCTGATGTTTTAGGTGCTCAGTTTGAAGAGGGCCAGGAAACAGACAATGCAGGCTTGAGATATTATTAAGTTCAGCAAGCTGTTGAACCGTTGCAATACATTGCTGGGTGATGAAATTATTATTTAACCCTTGTTTAATTAAAATACGCTGCCCCTGACAAGGTGTAAAAGGAACGGCATTCACCCATTTTGGAAAATATTTCATGCCGGATTGTGCATAAGCATCAGCCCACTGCTGGTCAAAAACATATTCACCCCGGGAATGACTTTTTAGATACAGTGGCATGGCTGCAATCAATTCATCTTTTTCAAAAACAAGCAGATGATAAGGATGCCACCCCGTTTTTGCACACACTGACTCACTTTGTTCCAAAGCCAATAAAAATTCATGGCGCATAAAAGGGTCTTTGGTTTGCACAAGATTATTCCAGCAGACATTATTCACTTCCGTCATACTATTGATTTGCTTTATAACCATTTTAATTTAATAAGGTCAGGAACATGACAAAATCCTTTTCTCAGGCTTGCGAAAATAATAAAGGCCCTATTTTACAGAAAATTCAACCCGTCTTTAATGAATTAACGACTGTATGGGAAATAGGGAGTGGTACAGGACAACATGCTTGTTATTTTGCCCAGCATCTCCCACATTTGATTTGGCA
The DNA here is from genome assembly GCA_964560255.1 of uncultured Methylomonas sp. Classification (GTDB taxonomy): domain Bacteria; phylum Pseudomonadota; class Gammaproteobacteria; order Methylococcales; family Methylomonadaceae; genus Methyloprofundus. Next base: position 1,228 of record CAZLLL010000475.1, on the reverse strand, counting down.
AGCGACCGATTTGGAAGAAAATTTAATAGGCATTAATTGTTGGATCGAAGAAACGTCTTTGCCCAATTTACCTAAAAGTCTGGCTTTAAATGTTGCTGATAAAGGGTGGCCCTGCCAGCAAATAGACGCTGTATTTACCGCGAATACCCTGCATATTATGCATTGGCAACAAGTAGAATGTTTTTTTGCGGGTTTGGGGAAATATTTAACAGATGCAGCTGCTGTCTGTATTTATGGCCCCTTTAATTATCACGGCTCGTATACCAGTGCCAGTAATGCACAGTTTGATCAATGGCTGAAAATACGCGATCCTCTAAGTGGCATTCGTGATATTGAGGCAATTGAGAGCTTAGCTAAAACTGTAAATTTATTGATTAAAGAAGATTTTTCCATGCCAGCTAATAATCGCCTATTAGTGTTGACTAAGGAACGTGCATAACATGAAAAACATATAACTTATTGTTTAATATTGTAATTATTGTTTCGTCAACAGACATATCCTGGTAGCAATCTCTATGAACAGCGAATAGAAGTCACCACCGTTAAAAGAGGGGAGTAATCCATCGCGAAATTTCCACACTTTTTTCAAATTTAGCTGGAATAACGTGTTATTAACCGATTTGAGGGATAATTCAACTAGGTGAGTCATGTGACTATTTAACCAAGTCCGATTATTTCGATTGCATTTGCATCAAGATCCCTGAAAAATAAGGCCTTACGTCCAGATTTACTCATTGTAAAAAAGATATTATTTTTTTCTAAGGTTTCTCGTACTAAATCAAAATTATCTACTGTCAGAGCGACATGCCGATCACGCCCGCCATGTTCAGGTCGTCCAGATGTCGGATCAATATTATCTAGCAAAAGAATATGCAACTGTTGATTTTCACCTAATTGAAACCACGCACCAGGAAAACCAAGATCAGGTCGCTCAACCTGTTGCAAGCCAATAATCTTAGTATAAAATTTAATTGAAGCATCTAAATCAGAAATCATTAAGCTAGAGTGGTGCAATAAAAAGTTTAATTTTGCCATAGTTTGTAATCAATAAGGGAATAAACATGAAATTGTACAGTAGCCTTGTCTTTCTGCAAAATACCATAAAGTATCATAACTTTTGACTATGACAGACTTCTCCAGTTGAGAAGAAAACAACTCAATCATAAAAGTAGTTTACACTTTTGAATATCATTAAAAATGAAAGACTAGGTGCAGGGTGCACTCTATG
>CAZLLL010000474.1:0-3089 GCA_964560255.1 uncultured Methylomonas sp. | reverse complement strand
CTAGATTATCTGGCCAAACCTGTTGAGGAAGAGCGCTTAACAAAAGCGATTGAACGCATTCGAGAGCAGCTTTCTGTACCCAATAAAAAAGCACTCCCTTACCCTGATAGGAAACTGGATATTATTCCCTGTGTTTATAATCGGCGTATAAAATTTATCAGACCAGAAGATGTTGAGTTTGTATGCTCTGATGTAGTTACTGGTGTTCAGGTCGTTTGTCAGAATGAAAAATATTATACGGAACTGACCTTAAAAACGTTGGTAGAGAAAACCGATTTAATACGCTGCCATCAGCAACATTTAATAGGGCTTGGTGCGGTAAGTGAATTTGAAAAGCTGGAAAATGGCTTGGCTCAAATCCATACGCACTCTAAAAGGATTGTTCCTGTCAGCCGTCATTTTAGAAAGGCAATTGAATCATCCCTGGGGTTATAAGTTCCGCCTGAGCTTGATCCAATAGTGAATGGGCACGGAATAACATGAGCAAGGGACACAAGATTTTTGTTCGTATTCAAGGCGTAGTAACCGGCGCATAGCAAGCGACGTAACGGTTACTACAACGCAGAAGACGGACAAAAAGACCAGCAATATTGGATGATTATTTGTTTCCATCTCCCTTACGTTAGAAATTTAGGCTACCAACTTAAGACGGGACACCAGTAATATAAGCTGGTGGAGGGTATCCATATTATATGCGCCTTGCGAGAATTATTTGAGTGATCCAGCTACTCAAACTGTCCCATCTTAAGCTGGTAGCCAGCTATTTGATATTGAAAGGTATTCTGAAATATAGAATTTTGATTTATCTGCTATTCTTTAATTACCCTCATTAATTTTGGATCAAAACAATGACTTCAATTAAAACAAAACTAACACTCGTGTTACTGTTGATGGCTTTATTACCTCTACTTACTTTAGGAGTAATAAACTTTTATCAAACAACGGATGTTTTTACTAAATCTATTCAGGAATACCTCTTAACTATTGTAAAAGCAAAAGACGATGCGCTTGAGAATTATATTGATGCAACAGAAACAGCCGGACAGGCAATAGCAGATACTGATGTATTACAGGCATATATTGCTTATTCAAATAAGCAATTAACCACAGAAGAAACAGAGCAATTTAAAGAAGTCAAAAAACAGGTTGAAAATCTGCTCTATAGTTTTCAGGAATCGCACTGGGGAAAGTATCATCATATTTTTTTAATTGATAAATCTAAAAAAATTGTTATCAGTCCCAACCATGGTAAAAAAGTAAAAGGTTCTCCGTCTTCCCATCTGAATGAAGATACATCTAATAATGTGTGGGCAATGAAAGCACTCTTACAAGGCATAACCGGAGTCTCTGACTATTCAAGCTGGGTTGAATCCGATCATAGCCATCAAATGCTATTTTTTCCTGTAAAAGATGCTTCTGGCTTAAGCCTGGCAACCATCGGGTTTGAATTACAAATTCCGCATGAAGAAAAAATACTGACGGAAAACTTTGAATTAGGTGAAACAGGCAAAGTTTTTTTGACCACAACAGATGGCGTTCCTATCGTGTATAAAGGTATGGAGAATCAAGTACCTCTGAACACACCGGGAATTATTGAAGCGCGAGGAACTGGTTTTTCTTCTGGCATTAGATCAAATGCAGAAGGCATAGAGGTAATAGATTTATACCTTAAACATCAAAAATACCCCTGGATTCTTGTTGCCGAAATTGAAACGCAAGAAGCATTTCGTGGTTTGAAAACTATTCAAAATAATATGCTCATTGGTTTATTGGTGACATTCCTTATTGTTTTGATTCTTTCTATCTTTTTTGCCAACTTCATTGTTAACCCTATCAAACATCTGACTAAACAAATGGAAGAGGTGAGTTTAGGCAAGCTAGATATTAAAATAGATAATATGGATAGAAAAGATGAAATAGGAAAATTAATACAGGCATTTAATCGTATCGTAGCCAGTCTTAAAATTGCCATGAAGAGCTATAAGAAATAATAGCTTTAGATTTTTTAGAACAACACTGTTGCTGGACGGGGTATTCACCCCGTCCATAGTAACTTGTTCAGTCCCCCGCTTTGTCAAGGAGGGGTTAGGGCTTCGACAGCCTAGGTGAATACCCCGTCTCGCAAAGGTATAAAATCAGGAGATATCTTGTAGCTTTTTTATAACTTGCTGTTTAAATTTAACCTCACTCGCATCATCATCAATTGCACTAGCTATCTTGTCCAGTGAGTCTAGTACATCAGAAAGCTCTATCGCATTATTTAAATGTTCGTCACATACCATGGGGGCTATGGGCCCTAAATAAAAAGTTAACTCGTTGACAACAATTTCAATGACTTTTGTTAGATTATGCGTAATAACATTTTCACTATAAGCTCTTTGAGTTGACTTACCTATACCTGCGGGCACTTCAATATTAATAAAGGTCATACCTTCCGTTTGACTAATACTTTGCCCTGTTTGCCTTATGGATTCAAGAATATCAGATCTGGGTGGTAAGTTGAGATCTACTTTGGGTTTGTTAGCAGATGCATTCCGGGGAATAAAGTTGAACAAGGTAAAATGAATGAATTCAAAGGATTGAATAAGTTCAAGTGCTTCAGTACCGCGTTTGGTCTGATAAACAACCGAAACAATATCCCCTTCAGTGAGCACTATCTGGAGCATAATATTTTTTTCGGCCATCATAAAAACGATACCGGAACATTTTGCTTCACAGAGTTGTTTTAGTTCATTGGCGACTTGATCTGAGGTTAATTTTAATTTTTGTTCCATAGTTTCAACTCGGTTTCAATTGGGCAAAAATTCATGTGATTCAAAAGCATCATAGTTGGTCGTATTTTAAGGAATAGACACAGAATATCTTGAGAAAAAAGGGGGGTGTATTTAAGACGCACAAATTTAGCTCTAGCGGACTACGTACTGTTTGTACCACACCGAAGACGAACAAAAACATGCACAAAATGCAAAAGTAATTTCACTCCTACCTCTTCAAGACTATTATAGTTTAACATTTAAAACTTATGCTTTGAATCATTGTTCAACCGTATTTATTTTTTAGGAATATGCATGACACACTTGAGCAAATTT
>CAZLLL010000473.1:0-3096 GCA_964560255.1 uncultured Methylomonas sp. | reverse complement strand
TTGTATTTTATCTCAACGGGGATAAATTGTAACACAGCTGATTTTTGTTATACTTGTTCGCTTTTGCTTATATTAATTTCATGTGGTTTCACAGGTATGGCAGAACATCATTTATTTAAAATAAATAATTTTATATGAGTCATCAACAATTTATAGAAACATTGGTCGCCCAGCAGTCTCTGCGTGAAAATGATTTAAATAAAGTCGCTAAAATTCAACAGCAAATGCAAGAAACTCGATTGCCTTTGTTACTGGTGAAATTAGGCTTGTGTTCTGAGAAAGATGTGGCCAGTGCTTTGGCCAAAATTACCGGTTTAGATCTTGTCACTGTGGAAGATTATCCAGAAGAGCCAGTTTTACCCGATGAAATTTCATTGCGCTTTCTCAAGGAATTTCATGTGGTGGGCATCAAGGCAGATGAAAATAAAATTATTATTGCGGTGATGGATCCTGAAAACCCAGTTGTTGAGCAGTCATTACGACTGATGTGTGATACTGGCATAGAAGTGAAAATTGGCATTTTATCTGATATTGATAAGGCGATAGAAAAACAGTATGTTGATGGCAAAACCCAGATGGGACAAATTACCGATAATCTTGATGCTAACGAATCTTTAGATGATATTGAGCACCTAAAAGATCTAGCAAGTGAAGCGCCGGTTATTCGTATGGTCAACCTTATTTTTCAGCGCGCATTGGAGAATAAAGCATCGGATATTCATTTTGAACCTTTTGAAGATGAACTCATTATTCGTTTACGTATAGATGGCGTTTTGCAAAAAATAGAAGGGCCTCCAGCAGGCGCGACGGCAGCGGTTATTTCCAGAATAAAAATAATGGCTAAGCTGAATATCGCTGAGCGGCGTTTGCCTCAAGATGGACGTATTAAAATACAGATGCAGGGTAAGGAAATTGATCTGCGTGTTTCCACAACGCCGACCATGTATGGTGAAAGCGTGGTGATACGTTTATTAGATAAAGAAAGTGTCGTGTTTGATTTCGCCTCACTAGGGTTTGAAGAATCCAACCAGCAGCAGTTTGTTGAGATACTGAGTAAACCACATGGCATCATCTTGATTACCGGGCCTACGGGGAGTGGGAAATCGACAACTTTATATACAGCATTAAGTCAGTTAAATACGCCAGAGAAAAAAATTATTACCGTTGAAGATCCCGTTGAATATCAGTTAAATGGTGTTAATCAGATTCAGGCGAAGCCCAAAATTGGTTTGACCTTTAGTAGTGCTTTACGCTCGATAGTCAGACAGGATCCTGATATTATCATGATTGGGGAAATGCGTGATTTAGAAACAGCAAAAATTGCTGTGCAGTCTGCTTTGACAGGTCACCTGGTATTATCCACATTGCACACGAATGATGCCGCAGGTGCGCTGGCTCGGCTATTAGATATGGGGCTGGATGATTATCTTTTAACCTCGACTGTCAATGGTATTTTAGCGCAACGCTTAGTTAGAAAGTTATGTATGCATTGTCGTGAACGTTACCAGCCGTTGCCCGAAGTAGTGGAAGAAAAAGGCTTGTCGCGTTTCTTGAAAAATGGAGAATTAACACTATATCAAGCTGTGGGCTGTAAAGAATGTGGTGGTATTGGTTACAGTGGTCGATTGGCAATTATAGAGTTTTTGGTTATGAATGATAGTATCAGGAAAATGGTCATGGAACATAAAGAATCTGGTTTGATTCAGGAAGAGGCCGTTAGAGGGGGGATGTTAAGCATCTATCAGGATGGCCTGGCAAAAGCGGCCAAGGGTTTAACGACTTTAGATGAAGTATTGCGTGTGACAACGGAAGTATAGTGTGACTTTATTTACCTATAAAGCCGTTAATGCAGAAGGCAGCACACAGGAAGGCACTAAAGAAGCAAAAGACGAAGCGGCAGTACTCGCTTTTTTGCAAGCGGAAGGCATGATTCCTATTGATGTGGCACAGGCTGGACTGAAGTCTGCCTACCTGTTTTCTGCGCAGAAAAATAAAGATGGTCTAAGTGCCAAAGAAATTGGATTATTCACCAAAGAGTTGGCGACGCTTTTACAGGCAGGTTTACCAATAGATAGGTCGTTAATGGTATTAATGGATCTGCTAGAGGAAGATTCTAAAATCTATATTTTGATAAAAAATGTTCTGCAACAGGTGAAAGGGGGTGCCAATTTAGCGGATGCCCTAGAAGCTGAATCCAGTGCCTTTTCTCGATTTTATATCAATATGTTACGGGCGGGTGAAGCAGGTGGAAGTGTGGATGTTGTGTTAGGCCAGTTGTCTGAATATTTAGAGAAATCCAAAGAACTAAAAGATACGGTGAGTACCGCGTTAATCTATCCGATTATTCTAGTGGTTATGGCGGTCGGCTCGGTTTTTTTATTACTCACTTTTGTCGTGCCGCAATTTACCGAAATGTTTGAAAGTGCGGGTAAAGAATTACCAGTGTCTACTCAAATTGTAGTCGGTACTGCTGAATGGTTGCAGAGTTATTGGTGGGCTTTATTAATTGTGGGTATCGTTACTTATTTTACAATGCATTATGAGTTGACGGTTGGGCCAAGAAAAGAGCGCTGGGATTTATTGATACTATCAATTCCTATGTTCGGTGAAATTATACGCAATATAAATACCACCAATTTTACACGTACGTTAGGGACATTATTATCCAATGGTGTGCCGATATTAACTGCATTAGGCATCGTTAAAGGAACATTAAGCAACCTGGTGCTGGTAAAAGCCGTCTCGGAGGCAGAGCAAAACCTTAAGCAGGGAAAGGATATGTCCAGTGCTTTAATTGAGTCAGGACAGTTCCCTAAAATGGCGACCCAAATGATTAAAATGGGGGAGGAAACCGGAAAAATGGAAGAGATGCTGGAAAGAACGGCCAATACCTATGACAAACAGCTTAAAATAACCATTGAACGTATGCTAGCGATGATGGAGCCGATTCTGATTGTGACTCTTGGTCTGCTTATTGCCGGTATTATTATATCTATTTTATCAGCTATATTAAGTGTCAATGATTTAGCGTTTTAAACTAAGGAATGGGAATTGAATAAGTTGTGCAATTAGGGAGCTGGAAATAAATAATCGTCC
>CAZLLL010000472.1:0-3106 GCA_964560255.1 uncultured Methylomonas sp. | reverse complement strand
TTTGAAATTTAGCGTGTGCTCTTTCCATTTCTAAGCTGCCTGTACGGCAGTGAACCATGGCGGTGTTGCAACACGATCAGATTCTATTTTCTAAGCTGCCTGTACGGCAGTGAACAGCCATCCGATGCTTTAAGTGATGCTTTAGGCTTTCTAAGCTGCCTGTACGGCAGTGAACTGAAGCAGGTGCATTATTTTCCGGTTCGGGCTTTTCTAAGCTGCCTGTACGGCAGTGAACTATTAACCCTAGTTAATGGGTTTACGGTGACTTTTCTAAGCTGCCTGTACGGCAGTGAACCCGTATCAAATGTACAGGCTGCACTCAATGCATTTCTAAGCTGCCTGTACGGCAGTGAACAGCAAGGCAGGCTATTGATGACATATAACATTTTTCTAAGCTGCCTGTACGGCAGTGAACGCACAAAAACTACTTTGAAGTGTCTTGTAACATTTCTAAGCTGCCTGTACGGCAGTGAACAAAGAGACGAGGACGACATAAAAGTATGGAATTTTCTAAGCTGCCTGTACGGCAGTGAACTATAGTATAAAGCAGAAAAAAATAGTTACAACAAGTATTTAGGTGTTTTTTCGACAAAATACCAATAAATTCTTACCTAATTATAACCTATTGATTTCAATGCATTGTTAAAGATCTTAAAAAACTTGGGTCAATTTTTAAATTGTCCAATTGTAATTTTCTTCGCTGGACGAGATTTTTATCTCGTTTTGCTCAAGCCTGTCATGATAAAAATATAAGAGCTAAAGCTAAATTTTATAGGTGCGCCATGCTGCTTCACGAAATTCAGGGTACTCCTGTCACCTTCATTCTCTCACCTACGCAGCGACGAGAAGATGCCCTGAACGCTCTGCGTCCGCCACGACTACGCACAAAGCCGCTTCGTCACAGCGACCTAATAGGCGAGTTACTTCCTTAAAAATAAGCATGAAATAAACCTACAACCTCGTGAGTAACTAATATACGCCTAAATACAGCCACTAGAAATCCTCAGGCATACCCGTATGATGCATATGCTATAGTAATGCCTTACTCCTCGCCAGATAAAACCATGAAACTTCCCTACGGGCTTGCTGATTTTTACCGCATTATAACTGAAAACTATTTTTATCAAGATAGAACCGATAAAATCCCGTTTCTTGAAAATACGGGTGAGCAACTGTTATTCTTACGCCCTAGGCGCTTTGGTAAAAGTCTTTTATTATCCATGCTGGAAAATTATTATGACCTTGCCAAAGCAGATGAATTTAATCAATTATTTGGCCATTTAGCGATAGGACAAAACCCAACGCCCAAACATAGTCAATATTTAGTGATGCGTTGGGATTTTTCCTGTATTAAAGCACAAGGGGGAATTAATGAGATAGAGGCAGCAATACACCGTTATATCAATGAACGTATTCGGCATACCATTGCATACTACGCAACTTATTTACCCGATGCCATTAATTTTTATCCTGAGGATGCGATTGTTTCTTTTATCGCACTGATGAGTGCAATGCAAAATGCAGGGCATTCAGCCTACTTGCTAATTGATGAATACGATAACTTTGCTAACGAAGTGATGATAGCACAACAGCAGGATTATGAAGGGTTGTTGCAGGGTGAAGGTTTACTAAAAACACTGTTTAAAGCGATTAAATCCGCAACCAGTGGGCAGGGACTGGATAGAGTTTTTATCACCGGTGTTTCGCCTATTGTGATGAGTGATATAACCAGCGGCTATAATGTCGCTGAAAATATTTATCTAAAACCCGAATTGAACGACTTATGTGGTTTTCACGAACATGAAATTGCAGTACTGTTAAATAAAATAACCGCTAATTGTCAGTTTTCTGTGCCTAAAATAGCTGAAATAAAAGCCTTGATGAAAACATTTTACAACGGCTATCGCTTTAGTGTGAGCACTGATGATTTAGTTTACAACCCTACGCTGGCTTTATATTTTCTGAAAGAGTTACAGTCTTGTCAATATCCTCAGGAAATGCTGGACTCTAACCTAGCAATGGACAGGAATAAGCTGGTTTATATTTCTCAACAAAAGCTGGGTGAAAAAGTATTATTCGATGCGCTAAATCCTAAAAAACAGCTCTGTATTGATCGTTTAGCCCACCGGTTTGGCGTGGAGGATATGCTCACAGCCCATAAAGATTCACGCTTTATGGTGTCTTTGCTGTATTATTTTGGTGTCTTGACCTTCGCAGGCCAAAATGAATTTGGCGAGCTGGTGTTTAAAGTGCCTAATTTAGTGGTTGCTAAACTGTATGTGGAAAGACTGCAAGAGCTTTGTTTACCTGATTTTCAGGATCGGGAAGATATTCAAAGCATTAGTCGCTGCGCCTTTCAACAAGCTGACATTGCCCCTTTATGTGACTTTATTGAAAATCGTTATTTTAAAATTCTATCGAATCGTGATTATTTAAAGAGTGATGAATTTTCATTAAAACTCGCCTTTTTAACCCTGTTATTTAACGATACTTTTTATATTATGCAATCAGAATCGGAACGAGAGCGACGTTACTCGGATTTAAGCATGATTTTAAGACCCGATAAGCGCAAGTTTAAATTACATGATTTATTATTTGAATTTAAGTTTATTAAACTGGGTGAGTTAAGGCTAAGCGCTGAGCAGGTGCACGAAAAAAACCTGCAAGTACTAAAAGCGTTACCTTTAGTGCAAAGCAAATTGAATGAGGCAAGACAACAATTGGAAAGCTATAAACACACACTGGAAAAAAAGTACACTCACTTGCGCTTGCATTGTTTTGTGGTAATAAGTCTGGGGTTTGACAAGCTACTGTGGTGGAAAGCTTAAAAGATACTCTCTGTATTATAAATGTTTGAAACAATGCGAACACCCCGTCTAGCTCAAGAACAGAAACCGTTCAGTCTTAAGGAATGTGAATTTTATAACTTGTCTTTTTGTCCATTTTCTTTGTTACGTAAATAGTTACATAGCCTGCTATGCGCCTATTTACGCGCCTCGAAGACGAACAAAAATCCTGCGTCAAATGCACACGTTATTTCATTCCCATTCCTAAGGGAGCTGGAAATAAATAATCATCCAATATTGGGCAGGATTTTTGTTCGTAT
>CAZLLL010000471.1:0-3120 GCA_964560255.1 uncultured Methylomonas sp. | reverse complement strand
ACCTTAATGGCAATGATGCTCCGCAAAAAGTGTACAGTTAAAAAATATTAGGCTTAACGTTTTTACCTCTTTTTCTATCGGAAATCTTATGAAACACAATAGTTATAATTTTATTAAAGGCTTGATGACTGGGGCACTAGGCGCTTTACTGTTTGGCGCTATGCTTGTTTATATGCTTAATGTCACAGGGTATGCAGTTATTCAGTTACCTTTAGAGACCGGCCTGAATGAGCTGATTAACTTCACCTATAACAATTTAAAGCTTTCAATTATTCCTTTTATTGCCCTATTAATGGCTTATTTTTTTCTACTTAAACAGCTATATCGGCAATTAAATGACTCACAATGCACACTAGACCAAATTGCACAAACAGAGCATTTGATTGATAGCAGTATAAGTTTATTTTTCGGCATTGGTGTTATCTGGACCGCGATTGGTATGCGCAGTGCCTTAATGTATTCTCTAGGTGATCCAGAGAGTGCGGCGGCGGATGGCGCTTTTGCTATTTTGCAACGCATGGTTGATGGCGGTATCTTATTGGCTTTATCGACCACTATCGTAGGAGGGGTGGGTGGGTATCTTATGCGTATGTATAAAACCTTATATCTAGGGTTGCGTTTGCAACGTTACTATAACGCACAGATGCACAAACAGAGTGAGAGTGCTTACCAGATTCTGCAACGTATAGAGCAGCATCTGCAAAGACTAACTAAAAAACAGGGTGAATCCTTATGAGTCAATTTCCTTGGCAACCTGCTTACATGCGTGTTCAATCTATGGGGGGAGACAGTGAGATTGACGCATTGCAAACCGATGTAATGCGCTTTATGGCCATCTTGGGGCTGTGTTTAATGGCGATATTTTCGCTGGTACAAAGTATGCCCTACCAAGCCGCTCAGAAAACGCCGCAACTGGAAAGTAAAGCTTTATTGCAGGCAGAGGTACGGCAACTGCAAGCTAGCGTAACAGGCTTATTAGAAAAGGTGAATCAACTGGAGGCTAGCTTACAGCAGCAAACAGCACAAATAGAGCAGCAGATGACCGACCAAAAAATGCGCCTGCTAGAACTAGATGAAAACCTGGATCGAAACCAGCAAAATTTGGCTCAGGTACGTAAGCAGTTACTTAAAGAGCAGCGCTTGCATCAACAGCAACAAGCCAAATATGAAAGCTTTGTACAGAGAAAACCACAGGCAAAAAAACAAGCGAAACCAGAGCAGAAAAAAGGCTTTAGTTTACGCTTCGCATCAGATCAGGCTTTATTGTCTTTGCTGTCACAAAAGAAATTAAGCCTGTCTGTGTTAATGGCTAATCACGCTTGGAATATTAGGCAGCAAGGCATAAATTGGAAAGTCACGCCGGCAAACTTACCGCAACAATATTATCAGATGTCCGCCCAGACAGTGCCGGGTGTATTAAGACAGAGTGTGCAGCAACAGTTATCCGTTCATAAGCAGAGCCAGGTGATTTGGGCAGTTGCATTGCCAGATTCTATTAAAGCGACGATTAAGCGCTTAATGCAAGAGCAGCAAGGGGGGGAGTTAATTATATCAGCAACGGCAGAGGTTCAGCTACAGTAATGCCAGCTACGCGCTTAAGACGGGACAATACATGAGTATAGTTAAGAAACAAACTATTTAAGTTTTTATGGCTACTTATGTGAAACGGCAACATCCCTTAGTGTAATATTTATTTGGACGGTTGATTATAATATATTTGGACGTTATGATAGTCATCAATTAGACGATAAGATAATCATGAAATGGACGATAAAAATACACTCTATCCTAGAAAGGTTGCACCGACTTTAGCTGCTGCATTGCTGGATACGCCGGTGGTTTGTTTATTAGGTCCTCGACAGGTAGGGAAAACAACGTTAGCGCAGATAAGTATGCCACAACGTACTTATTTAAGCTTTGATGATTTATCACTGTTAACTGCTGCTAGACAAGACCCGGTTGGGTTCGTTAATGCTTTACCTGAACAGGTCACTTTAGATGAGGTACAACGGGTGCCTGAACTTATGCCTGCTATCAAAGCTGTGGTTGATAAAAAAAGATTAGCGGGGCGCTTTTTATTAACGGGTTCAGCTAATCTTTTATTGCTCCCTCAAGTAAGTGAATCTTTAGCTGGGCGAGTTGAAGTGATTTATTTACATCCACTTTCCGAGTCTGAAAAGCAGTTAGGTACAAGCTGTTTACTGGCTGATCTTTTAGAGGGTAGGGTTAAGTCAGAAATAGCCAATACACAAGAACCTATCTCCCACTTACCTGACGCAGTTGTTTCCGGCGGTTATCCTGAGCCTAATACACGCACGAATACACGAGCAAAACAATGGTTTAGGCAATACCTCAATGCCATTATTCAGCGCGATGTTAAAGATATTGCAGCGATCCGTGATGAAAATGAGTTGTTGCGGCTAATTGAACTGATAGCCTATCGCACTGGTTCCTTGCTTAATCTCTCAAATATGGCGAATGACTTAGATATTGGCCGTGAAACAGTTGAGAAATACCTACTAATATTGGAGCGTTTATTTTTGGTGCGGCGTTTACCTGCCTGGCACAGAAATCAAGCAAAAAGGCTGGTGAAGTCGCCTAAAATATATGTCGTTGATTCTGGGCTTGCGACGGCTATGAATCGATTGGCTGTTAGTGATTGGTATACTCATAGTACGGAGTTTGGTGCATTGCTGGAAAGCTTTGTGGTGCAGCAATTGATTTGCCAGTCTGGGTGGTTGGATTATGATTTACATTTTTCTCATTACCGAGATAAAGATCAGGTTGAAGTCGATTTAGTGATTGAGCAAGGTAGAGATGTCTGGGGGGTTGAAATTAAACGTTCGGCCACTTTACAAGCCAAAGATGGGGCAGGGTTAAGACGTCTTGCAGCACAAGCAGGAGAGCATTTCAAAGGTGGAATCCTGTTATATTCGGGGGCTAATTGCTTCTCTATTGGTGAGCTTTTGTATGCGGTTCCTATGGATAGGCTTTGGAAATAGTATTCCAGAGTGCTACTCAACGAATCTTTCAAGTTCCTCTGATAGGGATCAATTTATAGGTCGTACAACATGGGTAAATCTTTAGGGGGAGCATGAGTACCCAAACACACTGGACTAG
>CAZLLL010000470.1:0-3120 GCA_964560255.1 uncultured Methylomonas sp. | reverse complement strand
GCTCCCAACCCCTCCCTGATAAGGAGAGGAACTGAACAGTTACAAATTAAAGAGTCTCTACTCGTGACTAGGCAAAATACATTATCATGACTGCTGCTTAAAGCGATGAATCTGGCGACGTTGTTTTTTATTAGGTCGCTCTGCTGGATCGGCGTGCATAAACTGCCGTTGAATTCGCCTTTGTGCGACATCTTGCTCTCGTTTTAGTAGACTGGCCTGCGCTTCTCTATAGAGTAAGACAGCTTCAACAGCAGGCCGACGCTGCGCATTGATGCCTAATACTAAAATATCCCAGCTAAATTGATCTTTATGAATAACGACATGACTGTCAATTTTTACCTCTTTACTCGGCTTAGTACGTTGGCCGTTTAAATGCACTTTTCCGCCGGATATTGCCTCAGCGGCCAGTTTGCGTGTTTTAAAAAAGCGCGCAGCCCAAAGCCATTTATCCAGCCGCATAGATTCAAGCTGGCTCATTGACGGGTTATTTCAGACCAGGCTTTATAACCACCAGCAAGACTGACTGCATTGCTATAGCCTAGTTTGAGCAAGTTTTCGGTTGCTAATGCAGAGCGACCACCTGACTGACAGTAGACAATAATTTTGACGGCATGTTGATCTGCAAAAGCAGGATGCTTGCTAATTTGAAATTCGAGTACTCCACGTGGAATATTAATCGCATCAGCTATTTTGCCCGCTGCAAATTCCGCAGGTTCTCTGACATCTAAAACAAGATGATCAGATAAAAGTTGTTGCGCATCAGCTACCGTTATTTCAGTAATGTTTTGTTTGGCATTGGCGACCAGATCCATTGCAGTTATTGGCATAAAAAATTCCTTAATAGTAGGTTAAAGTCTTTATATTAGCAAATATTGATATTTAAAAGCTAGTTTTTTCGTGAGCCGCCTGGATTTGAGGTAAACTATGCTCATCATTTGCTTTTTAACCTGGGGCCTTTCGTGAATCTAGAGAAAGTTATTTTCGGTTTCTTCATTGTACTCTCATTAACGCTCAACGTGGGTTTTGTCTTGGGTGAATACAATAACCCGGCTCACCATAGTGTGTTTGAGTTATCTGCCGTTGTGGTGGTAAATCTGATTGCAACCGTCTTAAAACTGGGTGATCGCTCACAAATTGGAGCGGTGTTATTAGCGACCAGTCTGGTCGCTGATTTTGAATTAGCGGCAGCTGCTTTTCAATGGACATTTGCTGTACATGTCACGGGTACTGGTATAACACCTGATGTTATTGCGAGTATTATTTTTCTAGCCAGTGGTGCTTTAGTGGCCAATATCATTTCAGTGGTTATTCTGGTATCCGAAACCTTGATATCAAGAATGTAACAATTGATGTTAATGCTAATTATTTATCAAATATAGCGTATGTATACTAGCAATGAGCTAAGTCGCGTTAGTTTTATTGTTATGCGCGAGATGCGCGCACCGTTAATTGCGCTATTAGGGGTCTATTCTATTGCCATTTGGGGAATGGTATTAATTCCAGGCCCTATCGTTGATGGACAAGCACAGTACATAAGCATTTTCCATGCTTTTTACTTTATGAGCTATACAGCAACCACGACGGGTTTTGGTGAAATTCCTTTTGAATATAGCGATGCACAGCGTTTATGGGTAATTGGCTGTCTATATATCAGTGTTGTTACCTGGTTTTATGCGCTGGGTAGTATTATCCGTTTGTTCCAGAATACAATTTTTTTACGCGCCGTTGAAGAATGGCGGTTTTCGCACAGTGTGAATCGCATCACCACACCGTTCTATATTATCTGTGGTTTTGGTGATACTGGGAGTGTGCTTGTCAGAGGTCTAAACGATTCAGGCTTGCATGCTGTCGTCATTGACCAGAGTGCAGAGCGAATTCAGGCACTTAAATTACGTAATTATAAAACCACTGTGCCTGGCTTATGTGCTGATGCCGGTGTTCCAAAGCATTTGCTGGAAGCGGGGGTAACACATAAAGATTGTAAAGGCATTGTCGCAATTACCAGTAAGGAGGCTGTAAATCTTAAGATTTCAGCCGTCGCGCGATTATTAAACCCTGATGTGCGTATTCTGACGATGTCAAAAATGGATGTTTTTGAAGAAACACTGGCAACTCTAGGCGGAGAAGTACATATTGTAGACCCCTTTAAAACCTTTGCTAAAGTCTTGGGTGGCTGTATCAATAATCCTGCTTTTTATGCCCTCAATAACTGGTTAGTAGGAGACAAAGGCGCAAGTCTGGACTCTTATGTGCAGCCTCCCGTCGGCGGCTGGATTATTTGTGGTTATGGTCGAATGGGTATGGAAGCTAATCTTATTTTAACGTTGAACGGTGTCAAAACGGCTGTTATTGACCCCCATTCACGAAAAAAAGAAGAGGAAATTGAAACCTATATTGAAGGCGGCGTTAATGCTAAAACATTGATGCAAGCAGGGATAGAGAACGCTGTGGGTCTGCTGGCAGCTGCAAATGATGATGGGCAAAATTTAAGTGTATTATTAAATGCACGCAGTCTTAACCCTAATTTATTTACTATTGTGCGGCAAAATAGTCATCAAAACGAATTGGCTTTTGCGAAAGCGGATGCTGATATGATTATGCAGCCAACGCTGGTGTCTGCAAGAAAAATCTTATTAATATTAATTGCGCCTTTGTTAAAACACTTTTTTCGCTATTTATTGGCAAAAGAAGTGGGTCGAGATGATATCATCAGACAGGTCATTAATACATTACGGAAAAAAATCGGACATAAAAAACCGTTGCTAGTGACCATTGACTTTACCCGTGAAAAAAGTAGCGCTGTCATTCAATGTCTGGATCAGGGTCAGGATGTTTTGCTCGGTGATATTATTGCGGATCCACAAGATAGTAAACAGGATCTTGAGCTAGTCGTCTTTGTAATCCAGTCCGCTGGACAAGTGCTGGTATTACCACCTAGAAACCATAAAATTCAAGAAGGTGATCAATTACTTTTTTGTGGCACTACCTATGCCAGGCAAATACTAAAGGCGACGCTTAATAATGAATACACATTACACTATTTGCGCACGGGTAAGTTCAAGCCTTCAAGCTATTTTGCTCAATGGTATGCGCGTAAGTTTAAAGAAGTGTAGAGACACA
>CAZLLL010000469.1:0-3169 GCA_964560255.1 uncultured Methylomonas sp. | reverse complement strand
GCTTGCTGAGCTTTATCTACTCGTAGGTTTGCGGCTTGCTGTCTGGCAATATCTTCTTGCTCGCGCTCATATTTAATCGTTTTTTGCTCACGTATATATTCCTGGCGCGCTTGATATGCAAAGTACTCGCGGTCTTGTTCAGAAAATCGGCTAAGTGTGTTCATCGCTTGTTTCATCTCCAGAGTATTCATCCAGTCGGGTAGTGCTAAATCATCAAAATGCTCGGCTTGATTAAAAAACTGTAACCACCTTTGTTGATTGTTGTTGATCACCTGGCTATGAAATTTCTTTAACTCTATAAGCGTGATATGGCAGTGATCAATAAGGGTACGTCCCTTTTTATCACAGATTTGAAAGTAATGCAGATAATCATTATCCGTGCAGAAGTTTTCATCAAGTAACCAGATAGCATAGGTCGCTTTTAATTCGCCATATTTTTCACCGCTTTTTAATTGCTGGCTATAAATATCTGCCCAATTATAGAGAATTCTGGCTGGTAAACTGGCGTAGTTTGAAAGCTGTATTTCGATTTGAAACAGTTGTTGCTCAGTATCTTGTGCCTTTATATCAACAATACTGAGCTTGTCATTTAAGTGTTCGCGCTCATTATAAGGATTAAGAATTTCAACCTGCGAAATAGGGTAAGTCAGGTGCTCACCCAGCATCGCATTAAGAAAGTTAACTAATAGATTACTATTTTCAGGTGCACCTAATAAGGCTTTAAAAACACAATCAACTTTTGGGTCAATGGCATGTTTCATTGTAAAACTTTAGTCTTCAATATTAAAGTACGGGGGCATATCATTAATATACGCCATATACATAGCATCTGCCATAGCCCACAAGACATTGAGTTTGAATTTTAAAATTTCCAGCATACGCTCTTGCTGTGCGCGCGTTTTATAGTAGTCTAGTGTGATTTCCAAACCATGTTCTACATCGCGACGCGCCTCAGATAAGCGCTTACGAAAATAAATATAGCCTGCTTTTTCTACCCACGGATAAAGTTCTGGCCAGTTATCCAGGCGTTGCTGATGAATTTTAGGCGCAAATAGCTCAGTCAATGAAGAGCTTGCTGCTTCATGCCAGTCGGCATTGCGAGCAAAATTAACATATGCATCAACTGCAAATTTAACACCCGGTAATACATGCTCAAGAGAAATGACTTCTTCACGGGTCATGCCCACCGCGATACCGAGTTGTACCCAGGCTTCGATACCACCTGGGTCACCCGGTTGTCCATCATGATCAAGAATACGCTGTGTCCAGATGGCACGGGTTTCGCGGTCTGGGCAATTAGCGAGTATATTCGCATCTTTAATCGGTATCATGATCTGATAATAAAACCGGTTTGCAACCCAGCCTTGCAGTTGTTTCTGCGTCAGCTTACCTGCATTCATCAAAGTATGCATAGGGTGGTGGATATGATAATACCTCTCCATGCCACGCAATTGTGCTTCAAATTCTTCACGAGACCAAGGCGCTTGTTGTGTCATATTTAAAGTTCTATATTCATGTTGTCGAACGATACTTCTATGCCGTGCTGGTTTAGTATCTCACGTTCTGTTGATTCTTCATTTAAAATTGGGTTGGTATTATTAATATGGATCAAAATTTTGCGCGGTTTTTCCAGTGTGTCTAGAATTTCGATCATGCCATCTTTACCTGATTGCGGTATATGGCCGATTTTTCTTGCCAATAATGGGCGGCCAACAGAGGCGAGTTCATCATCTGTCCAGAATGTACCGTCGACTAATATACAGTCAGCCTCAGCCATGGCCTTTTTTACATGGGGTTCTATCAGGCCTAAACCGGGTGCGTAAAAAACTGTTTTGCCTGTTGAAATCTGCCGGATCACCATGCCAATATTATCGCCCTCGTGTGGATCATTACGGTGCGGTGAATAAGGTGGCGCTTTACTTTTAAGTGCTAAGGCAGTGAAGTCAAGGTCAGCAATATTGGGTATTGTAAAAGAGTCACCATTTAAGGGGATAGGGTGGTCAATGACACCACAAAAGTGTTCTAGAATATTAAAAATGGGAAAGCCAGTGCTAAGATCCTGCTTTACCATATCGGTGCAATAAACCGTTAGCGGATCGCCTTCACGCAGAATAAGCAAGCCTGTTGCATGGTCGATTTGCGAGTCAATCATGACAATCGCCTCTATACCCGTGCCACGTACTTTATCTTTAGGGTGAATTTCAGGAAAATTTTCTAATTGTGTGCGTACATCGGGTGAGGCATTAAATAAAACCCAGCGTTCGCCATCAGAGGAAATAGCAATAGATGACTGGTTACGAGTACTGGCCTTAATAGAACCTGCTCTGACAGCTTTGCAATTTGGGCAACTGCAGTTCCATTGCGGAAAGCCGCCTCCTGCCCCTGAACCGAGAACTCTTATTTTCATAGTTGTAGTCTGTTAGCGTATAAATAGGCAAAAAAAAGGGCTCAACAAAGAGCCCTTTTTCATCAAAACCGTACAATTAACGGTTGTAGATGTACATTGTGACTTCAAAACCAAAACGTAGGTCTGTATATGCTGGTGTTTCCCATTTCATAAAATATCCTCCGGAGTTATTTATTAAATTTATTTTTATGCTAGCTTGATCAAGTAAGCTATATCAGAGTATACGATGAACTGTTTTTTTGCGCAACTTAAATTAGACACTATACGAAATTTATTAGCAGTATTGTTATATAAGTCGAATATTAAAGCTAGATGACTTAATCCTATAGTATTTTGAAATATAAGTATATTTTATGACATTTCTATTTATAAAGATAAAGATATTAAATAGTATGGTAAAAAATTATTAGTGGCATTAGGCTGGAGTCTGTAAACATGCTCAACCTGATATTAATGGTTTTCACTTGTACATAGATTGATACAGCGTTATATTAACAGTTTATAAAAATAAAAACAGTGTGGGAGGCGTATTATGATTGGTGATGTGTTAGAGGTTTTATTCTTTATGTGGATTGTTGCTGTCTGTGCATTTGCACCACTTGGGTACTTTATCTATATGTATACTGCAAAAAGTGGTGAGCCTTTTGGCGATACAGAACCTCATGGTGATAGTGACTCAAAAGTGCTGGACTTGGCTGAAAAGCTTATAAATAAAGCAAAAAGTTTGCTGGGTAAAAAGTAAGCTATTTTTTGGACGGGTAT
>CAZLLL010000468.1:2037-3175 GCA_964560255.1 uncultured Methylomonas sp. | reverse complement strand
ACAACTGTAAATGTTATAGCGAACAAAACGCTTAATGCCGGCCATGCCATTAACGCTAATGTTACCAATAACGGTACATTCAATGTGGTTTCAGACACTGTTACAATAACAGGGGATTACACTCAAGCCGTTGACGCTGTATTTAAAACAACTATTACTAACGATACTACTTACAACAAGTTGATTGTAACCGGTACAGCTATATTGCCCGACAATGCTAAAATCAATGTCAATGTAGCTAATCCTGGTTTTAAATTCACTGATGCCCTTGCAAACGGTGTGACTGACATTATTTCCGCCGATACATTAACTTCTAATGGTACATTTGACGTCACCACTAACTCTGTCTTGTTTAATTTTTCTGCAAAGAAAGATAATAATACGGTGGATCTAACTGTTAAACATGCATTAAAAGTTGCTGATGTCGTTTCTAGCAAAAACAACCCAGCCTCTCTGGGTGCTGCCCATGTATTTGACCGTTTGCTTAATGAGGGCGGTGGTACAGCTGGAATGAAAGAGGCTATTAATAATCTGGTTTCTAATCACAGTGCCACTGAGCAGCAGGTTGCGGATGCAGTTGAATCTACTTTGCCTGCCATTTCAGGCGGGGTGACGCAATTGACTAATATTACGACTAAAGCTGTTACTCAAGTGATTGCCTCTAGGCAAAGCCATGTTAGCGGTTTATCCTCTGGCGATGGGTTTATGGCGGATCGTCACGTTTGGTTTAAACCTTTCGGTAATTGGACCGAGCAAGGTGAACGGCAGGGTGTTGCCGGCTATGATGTTACCAGCTATGGCGTAGCGGCAGGTGCAGATGCGGATTTTACATCCAGTTTAAACCTGGGTGTTGCTTTTGCTTATATTAATAGTGATGTTGACAGTAATCTTGCTGGTGGCGGGAATACAGTGGGTATAGACAGCTACCTTGGTAAAATTTATGCGACTCATATGTTGGATGACGTAACGGCTTTAAATTTACAGTTTGGCTATGGCAGGTCAAATTATGACAGTCATCGTCGGCTATTTAATGGCAGCTCTGCCAATGCCGACTATGACAGCTGGCAGGTACAGGCAAGCATAGAGCTGGAACGCAGTTATAAAGTTTGGGCAAAAACAATCTTAACCCCTTATGTGC
>CAZLLL010000468.1:0-1937 GCA_964560255.1 uncultured Methylomonas sp. | reverse complement strand
ATGTGCAGGATGACAGCAATGATCGCCTAGTTATCGGCGGTGGCATTAAGGCCAATCATGCAGTAAGCGACAGCTTGGTGTTAACAGCTAATGCGGGTGCAGGTTATGATGTTTTGACTGAGAGATCACGCTTAACCTCGTCATTTTCTGGCGGCGGTGCTAATTTTACGACAGTTGGCATGAGACCCGATGAAATGGTTTATAACGCTGGATTTGCTGCCATGTATAGTTTAGATAATGGTACTGAAATTACCACACGTTATGATTTTAATGGACGTGAAGACTATACTGACCAAGCGGTGAGTGCGAATATTAGGATAATATTTTAATTTATCGACTGCCCCTACATAAATAAATGTGATTATACCTAGAAACCATTATCTCACCCTTTTTATAGTTTTATTGACGGGTTGTGTCAGCATACCAACTCCAAAGCAACGGCAAGATACGGCTGAACAGTTAGCCAGCCATCAGGGCTGGCATAAAAAAAAGGTGATAGCTTTAGGGTTTGATTTGCTGATTTTTAAGCCTATAAAATGGGAGCAGTCATCAATATTAACCGTTTACTTTGAAGGTGACGGCTATGCTTGGCGTAGCAAATCAAGGCTGTCGGCTGATCCTACGCCCATCAATCCCACAGCTCTAAAACTGGCTATAAACCATCCTTTAGGCAATGTCGCTTATGTAGCCAGACCGTGCCAATATGTAGGCGGTGAAACAGCAAGAGGGTGCGATAAGCGGTATTGGAGTAATAGGCGCTTTTCTGAAGAAGTTATTGCCTCAAGCAATGTGGCTTTAGATAGCCTAAAACATTTTTTTTCGGCAACACAATTGCAGTTAGTGGGCTTTTCCGGAGGAGCTGCGATAGCCACTATACTCGCAGCACAGCGAAATGATGTGATTAAGTTAATAACCGTATCGGGTAATCTTGATCACCAATCCTGGACAGATTTTCATAAATTGAGTCCTTTGACAGGATCGCTTAATCCTGTCAGCTATAGAGAAAAGCTGGCTGGCATCGAACAAATCCATTTTGTTGGAGAGCACGATAAAGTGATGCCGGCATTTTTAGCATATAAATTTGTTGCTGGCCTCCCGGTTAAAGCTAATGCAAAAGTTGCTGTAGTTTCCGGTCAATCGCATAATTGCTGCTGGGAGTCTATATGGAAAGCAAATCAATGGGGTCAAGTCAGTATTTTCCAATTAACAAATGAGTCTGAACAGTGCTTTTAATCCACCCCTAAAAATCAGGCTTTTTTCTGTTCATATATTTGTTTAAATAATTGCTTTTTAGCAAGGTTCATTTTATCTGCGGCTTTATTATCACTTATTTTATAAGCTTCTTTATCTAATTGTTCAAAAGAGAGTGGCTCTTTAAATCATCACTTCGCTGTCGCTCCGTTTCCCTGATTTTCAGCGCAAGCATTTCTGTCAAAACAGGAATTAAAAATTGTTCGCTAATTCGACTGCAAGACAAGACAATTTCATACTGAGTTACTTCATCAACGGCATTAATATGATAAACGCCTTTTATACCATCCTGATCGCCTTGATGAACGGTGTCCACTCGAATATAACCAGGTTTTCTTCAGCGTTAGGTTTCCGCCTTTCACCCATAGCAACCGGCCTGGACTTAGTTTTCTTAAAGGTTCTTCGTTGTTTCTGATTGCCCCAGGAACCGCGCAAGTTGTAGAGATGTGACACCGAAATACAGGCAATGTTTTCATATTCAGTTTCATTAAATACTGAACAGGCACGTTCACAGAGCTTTTTAATCACTGCGCCGCTTGGCGTATTATGGCGTTCATTCCTACATCATGAACAGGTTTGTTGATTTTGTCAGTTTAGACTCATTTTATAGTGGAGAAGGCTGAAACTTGACACTTACCAGCGATAACCTGCACCAATGATATAACGGGTATCCGTTGTTTTCTTAC
>CAZLLL010000467.1:0-3180 GCA_964560255.1 uncultured Methylomonas sp. | reverse complement strand
ACGGACAAAAAGACTCGCAATATTGGATGATTATTTGTTTCCAGCTCCCTTATTCAATTCCCATTCCATAACTATACTATTAACTAAAATGATATTGAGACCTGTCTATGTGGTTAAAAGCTGAACAATTACCCTCGGTACTCGCAAAGCAATTAGCACCTATTTATTTTCTTAGTGGCGATGAGCCTTTGCAATTAGGTGAAGCCGCCGATGCAGTGCGTGAAGCGGCAAAAAAAGGAGGTTTTGATAGCCGTGAGACATTAACCGTTGATGGCAGCTTTTCCTGGTCTGAATTTTTGCAGGCAGCCGATTCCATGTCTATTTTTTCGGAAAAGAAAATTATCGACCTGCGTATCCCGACAGGTAAGCCAGGGACAGAAGGAAGTAAGGCGCTGGTTAATTACTGCTCGCGATTGCCCGAAGATACACTATTATTAATTACCTCAGCTAAACTGGAAAGTTCGGCGAAAAAGTCTAAATGGGTAACAACACTGGAGAAACACGCAGTTGCCATACAGGTCTGGCCTTTGACTGGTGTAGATTTGGTGAACTGGATTCAACAACGTATGCAAAAAAGAGGCTTACTAGCAGATAAGCCAGGATTGAGAATAATAGCGGGGCGTGTAGAAGGTAATTTACTGGCAGCAGCTCAGGAAGTAGAAAAGCTGTTTGTACTCTATGGTCGGGGATCGCTTACTGAACAACAAATTGAACAGGCTGTCGCTGATGGAGCCCGCTATGACGTG
Source organism: uncultured Methylomonas sp. (assembly GCA_964560255.1). Lineage (GTDB taxonomy): Bacteria > Pseudomonadota > Gammaproteobacteria > Methylococcales > Methylomonadaceae > Methyloprofundus. The sequence continues at coordinate 2,434 of CAZLLL010000467.1, read as the reverse complement.
TTTAATCTGGTTGATGCCGCATTGTCGGGTCGAGTCGATAGAGTGCTCAGAATATTGCAGGGCCTACAACATGAAGGTATTGCACCGCCTATCGTACTTTGGGCATTAACACGAGAAATTCGTAACCTGATCCATATTAAACAAAAGCTAGCAGCGGGGCAGTCGCGAAATAGTGTTTTTATGCAGCACCAGGTTTGGGATAAGCGTCAGCAACTGGTGATGAATGTAACTAATAAGCTGCATCAGCAAGGTTTATTGAAGATGCTATTAGTTGCAGCGAAAGCAGATCGTCAAATAAAAGGTCAGCAAACAGGCGATAGCTGGGAAAGTTTACTGGAGATTAGCTTAATGCTGGCAGGAGTATCATTTGTTACCACTTGACGTGGGGCGAACAAGTAAACATTTGATATTACCCCCCTCCCCTTCTTATCAAGGAGAGGGGTTAGGGGGAGGTTTTTCAACTCCCATTTTACAGCGGGGATCTGAATGGTTACTCTAATACGGCTTTATAACTTAAAATAAACCCGAAATCACTCCATCATTAGAAATATCAATCCGTTCTGCCGCAGGAACTTTCGGTAAACCGGGCATTGTCATCATATTACCAGCAATCACCACGATAAAGCCCGCTCCATTCGCGAGTCTCACTTCCGTTATTTCTACGGTATGCCCAGAAGGTGCACCTATTAGCGTTGGGTTAGTGGAAAAAGACATTTGCGTTTTTGCTATACAAACAGGAAAGTGTCCATATTGCGCTTGTAACTCCTTAATTTCAGCTGTTACTTTTCTACTTGCCGTGATATTGGCAGCACCATAAATTTTTGTTGCAACCACTGCGATTTTATCCCACAACGGCAAATGGTCATCGTAAAGATAAGTAAAACCAGGCTCACGGTTATCAACAATATTTAATACCTCTTTAGCCAAATCTTCTGCACCAGCCCCCCCTTTTGCCCAGTGTTTAGAGACAACACATTTCGCGCCCAAAGCAGCACATTTTTTTTCAATCAAAATTATTTCTGCATCAGTATCAAATGTAAAATGATTAATACATACTACACACGGCAAACCAAAATGTTGTGTAATATTATTAAAATGTTTCTCTAAATTGACAAAACCAGCCTCTAAAGCCTGTAGATTTTCAGTATTTAAATCGTCTTTAGCGACACCGCCATGAGACTTGAGTGCTCTTGCAGTAGCTACCAGCACTACTGCGGAAGGTTTTAAGCCAGCTATTCGACATTTAATATCTATAAATTTTTCTGCGCCTAAGTCTGCACCAAAACCTGCTTCGGTAACCGTATAATCAGCCAGTTTTAAAGCTGTCTTGGTCGCTGTAACGGTATTACAACCATGCGCGATATTAGCAAACGGCCCACCATGAATAATAGCGAGGTTGTTTTCCAGCGTTTGTACCAAGTTCGGTTTGATTGCATCTTTTAATAAGGCAGCCATCGCTCCCTCGGCCTTTAAATCACAGGCATAAATTGGGGTTACTCTATCGGTTTTATAAGCGATGACTATACGCCCTAAACGCTTTTTTAGATCAGCACGACTTGTCGCAAGGCATAAAATCGCCATCACTTCGGAAGCCACGACAATATCATAACCATCTTCTCGCAAATAACCATTTGCTGGTCCTCCCAGACCGACAGTAATTTGACGTAAAGCACGGTCATTCATGTCAACAACACGCTTCCATTTAATGCGCCGTGAATCAATACCTAAGCTATTACCATGATTAATATGGTTGTCAATCATGGCTGATAACAAGTTATGCGCCACACCAATGGCATGAAAATCCCCAGTGAAATGCAGGTTTATATCTTCCATCGGAACGACTTGAGAATAACCGCCTCCAGCTGCTCCCCCTTTCATACCAAAGCATGGGCCGAGTGAGGGTTCACGTAGGCATATAATGGTCTTTTTACCTAAGCGGTTCATCGCATCACCTAAGCCAACTGTGGTTGTGGTTTTACCTTCACCAGCAGGGGTTGGGCTGACCGCAGTCACTAAAATTAATTTGCCCTCTTGTTGTGCTGCTAAGCTATCAATATATTCTAAAGAAACTTTCGCTTTATAATGACCATAGGGGTCTAAATGTTCACTAGGTATATTAAGTATTTTTTCTGCTAAATCAATAACAGGTAGCATTTTTGCTTTTTGTGCTATTTCTATATCAGACATGGTTGTCCTAAAGTTTATGTTTATCCGTCTTTCATCATACCTAAGGCAAAAATAGTTATTTAATATATTTATGATATTCAACAGGTTAATGCTTTAGATGCAAGTAAGCTTTCTAAAAATACAGCAGTATAATAATAAATTCCGTTAGGGTAAGGGAGATGGAAACAAATAATCATCCAATATTGCTAGTCCTTTTGTCCGTCTTCTGCGTTGTAGCAACAGTTACGTAGCCAGCTATGCGCTTGTT
>CAZLLL010000466.1:0-3185 GCA_964560255.1 uncultured Methylomonas sp. | reverse complement strand
TAATACATTGTTTTATATTATTTTTATTGACCACGCCAAAGGGAAAAGAGCCACAAAAATACTGCGCCATAATTGCACAACTTAGGGAGCTGGAAATAAATAATCGTCCAATATTGGGCAGGATTTTTGTTCGTATTCAAGGCGTAGTAACAGGCGCATAGCTGGCTACGTAACTGTTGCTACAACGCAGAAGACGGACAAAAAGACTAGCAATTATTGGATGATTATTTATTTCCAGCTCCCTAATAGCAAAATTAATGGTTATTTTCCATTCGTAAGGTTAAAACCTTCGCCTTTCAGGCGAACAGATTTATCTCAAATTTTACAATTAACGTTTAGATGTATCCTCATATAAGGGATAAGAAATCAAGTTAAGAAAAGGGGGTAGGGTGGGCAGTCTTTTTTGCCCACCATTAATTTTGCATTACGCATCGGTGGTATTCTGTTTAAATTCCCTGGTAAAACTCGGTCATAGGGTCAATGTAAAAACATAATCTATTGAAATTAAATAATATTTTGTTTTCATTATTTAGAGTTACCAAGGAATTTAAACAGGATACCATTGGTGGGCAAAAAAGACTGCCCACCCTACAGCCCCTGTCATACTGCTTTTTGCTGTAGAACATAGAATTTAAAATATTTTTACCCTGAAACTTATGTCAAAATGGAGTATGTTGAGCCAAAACAATAGGGCTGTTTGCCCTGTATCACGACTTTCAGTCGCCAATCTCTCAACCCCCCCCTCCCCGCTTTTAGCGGGTGGTTGTTTAGTTTTTAAAAAATATGACTAGAAAATTTAATGTAATGCATTGTTTTATATTGCTTTTATTGGCCATGCCAAAGAAAAAAAAGCCATATTAATTCCATCCGTGACCTGTTGTTGAGCAGGAGTTGGTATAAAAAGCCCATGAAGAACTCACTACCGTACACTTCATTAAAAAAGCTAAACCCTTGTAGAATAAGCTATAGATGGTTTTTCAATCATTTTACCTTTATAACATTTGAATAATTTTAGCTCTAAAAATAGCTTATTTAATCATTTTTTTATTAAGGTAATATTAAATACCCTTTTAAATCAAGCTTCACAGAGATTTTTAAAAGTGTACGGTAGTGAAATGAAGAATAAAGTGGTATCCATGATAGACTCCTGTTATCGTACTCGACAATGAGTACATATTGGAGTGTATCCGTAAATGGGTTTTTCTGCCGCATAGCGGCTTCGTCCAACAATACTTTTCATAAGTCTTCTACCTAAAACAGTCTAATATAGACGCTGCTTATCATCACTCTTTTTATGCAGAATGACCTCTTGGCTCCTCCACTTAGTTTATATATACATTTTCCCTGGTGTATCCAGAAATGTCCTTATTGTGACTTTAATTCTCATGCAGTAAAAGGGGTTATACCAGAGGATACCTATATAAATGCTTTGCTGAATGATCTGGCGAAAGATATTATCCAATTTCAAGAAACACGCCCCATAAAAAGTATATTTATGGGGGGAGGGACACCTAGTTTATTTTCGGCAAATCAGTTACAGCGCTTATTGCTGGGTATACAACAAGAACTTACGTTTACTGATGATATTGAGATTACATTAGAAGCCAATCCAGGTACTTTTGAGAGTGAAAAGTTTGCTGGTTATAGATCAATAGGTATTAATCGCTTATCGATTGGAATACAAAGCTTTAATGATGCACATTTAAAACGCCTAGGGCGTATACATACAGCTCAGGAAGCTATTCACGCTATTGCAGGAGCCAAACAGGCAGGTTTTGATAATTTTAATCTGGATTTAATGTTTGGTTTACCTGAGAGTTGCGAACAGGATAGTTTGCGCGATGTGCAGCAAGCCATAGAACTTCAGGCAAGCCATATTTCCTTTTATCAACTCACGATAGAACCCAATACCTATTTTCATAAATACCCCCCTGCTTTACCGAATGACGAAATAATTTTTAAGGAACAATTAGCCTGCCAACAACTTTTGGCAGAACAGGGTTATCAACAATACGAAATTTCTGCTTATGCTCAGAGTGGCAAACAATGTCAGCATAATATTAATTACTGGTCTTTTGGTGATTATTTGGGCATAGGCGCGGGAGCGCATGGAAAAATGACACTAGCATTACCTGATAAAATTGTGCGTACAATGAAACCCAGGAAGCCAGAGCAGTATCTAAAGCGTAATGAAAAGGACGGATTAGTACAAAAAATCAAACAGAGTGACCTGGCTTTAGAGTTTGTCATGAATCACTTACGCTTGAAAAGGGGCTTTAGCATTGAAACATATAAACAAAGAACGGGGCTGTCTCTGCGCTCCTTGCAACCTGCTTTGAGGCATTGCATACAGCAGGGCTTATTAATCGAAAATCAGCAACACTATGTTTGTTCAGAAAAAGGCTGGTTATTTCTGGACAGTATTTTAGAAAAATTTCTTAGCACGGATATAACAGATGCTTGATTATCAGAAACAATTTATTCAGTACGCCTTAGATTGTGACGTATTAAAATTTGGAGAATTTCATTTAAAATCAGGGCGTATCAGTCCATATTTTTTTAATACTGGACTCTTTAATAGCGGTGCTCAATTAGCAAAACTGGGGCAATTTTATGCACAGGCACTGATTCATTCGCAATTAGAAGTCGATATTTTATATGGCCCTGCTTATAAAGGAATCCCTTTGGTTAGTGCCGCAGCTATCGCCTATGCGCAAATACAGGAGAGTGATATTCCCTTTGCTTTTAATCGCAAAGAAGCGAAGGATCATGGTGAAGGTGGGGTATTAGTTGGTGCTCCTTTAACAGGTAATGTACTGATTCTGGATGATGTGATTACGGCGGGGACTTCGGTGCGTGAATCCGTTGCTATTATTAACGATGCGGGGGCAACGCCTGCTGGAGTATTGATCGCCCTGGACAGGCAAGAAAGAGGCGAGCATGATATTTCTGCGATACAAGAGGTGAGTCAACGCTTTGCAATGCCAGTGGTGTCGATTATTGCACTACAACATATTATTGAGTTTATGACAGCAGATGAGTCTTATAAGGTTAACATCTCAGCAATAAGAGAATATCAGCAACAATACGGAGTTTAAGTTTATTGAGAGACTACGAACTTAGGAATGGGCATCAAATAACTTGTGCATTCTGACTTGTCTTTTTGTTCGCCTTCTGCGTTGCGG
>CAZLLL010000465.1:0-3187 GCA_964560255.1 uncultured Methylomonas sp. | reverse complement strand
AGGCAAACAAAAATACTGCGTCATAATTGCACAACTTATTCAATTCCCATTCCTATGTAGGTTGCGGGTGAGGCACGAACCCCAACATTGATAGTCAAGGTGTGTGTTTTGTTGGGGTTCGTACCTCACCCGCAACCTACATCTTTAAATAGCCTAGATATAAAGAATGTCCCGCTTTAAACTTGTAGTCCCTTTTTTTCGGCACTTTTCAGTTGGCACGGTTACAGGCGAGCAATAGCTATTGCTAATGTCATAAAAAGCTAACGTTTTTTAACGCCTACTCTGTTTACACACTGAAACGTGTAAACTAATATTTAATTTAACCAGGATTAAAGTCCAGTACACAGAGCTCCTTAGCCGCATGTAGCTGACCATTTAATAATAAATTTTTTAAATTCTCAGTACGTTGCATATAGGTCTCAGTTAATTCCTTAAAGGCTTCTGGTAAATGATGGCGTTCCAGTTGCGATAAATGACCATCAAAAGCAGCTGAAACACTGAGTAAATCCAGTAAGAAATAACGTTCTTCTTTAGATACTTCATCTAAAACAAGGAGAAAATCCTCCCAGTTATCGTATTCGTGACTATCTTCAATATCAAAAGTGTCACATAATCTGAGTAATAATACCAACATATTCGGATGGTAATTTTGTGCCAGCACCATCATCGTGGCAACCGCTCTGATAGAACCCTCTCGCGCTTTAGGGCTGAGTTGTGCGATAAAATCATCGGTCAACATATCATTGACAATATGTTCTGCCAGTTTATTGCCAAATAATCTTAATCTTGCTTCACGTGCTACCTTGTATATGGTAAAGGCATCCCATATACCGGTAACCGGAATGGCAATCCAGCTAAATGCGTTGCGCGTTTCACCCTTGCCAAAAAGGCGAACCAGGATAAATTTGACTGCTAAACCCGTTAAAATGACTTTGGCTTTATATAAAAATGCCACCATAAATAACTTTGATTTTGAAAGATGTTTGAGTGGGTCTATACCCAGATAATGAATAACAGGGTCAGGCACTTCCAGGGCAGCACGAGCCAGAATATTTGGTATGGCATCATCGCCCGGTAAGCAGGAATCTTTTGCCGCCTGGTTATGTCCTGTCAGGCAGGCAAGACTATAGACGGTCTTTAGTCCTAACCAGAACAACACGGACATTTCAACGGCTAGCATAATAACCAGACAACTACCATATAGCAAGTAATAAGAAGTTGTATCCATAGTGTCCATATAGGTCCATTCGATCCAGATGGAAACAAATGTTGTTAATGCGCCGATAGCAAAGGCAATCACAGCTGCAAAAGAAGTAATATTACTTGATAGTGTTTGTAAAGTTGCATCTGGGGGGAGATCATCTATACTGATATTTTTTAGATTTGCCGTGCCTGATTTATTGGCCAGATAGTGGTAATATTTAACCCCTATTTTTTCAAGAAAACTGGGGTCTTCTTCTCTTTTGTAAGTGGCTTTGTTTTTATTGTTAGTGTCTGACATATTTTTTTATCCTTATTTAAACGGCGGGGGCATTATTTTCGATGACGTTTAGCCATTGCTGTTTTAATTCTATATTGGCTTGCTGTAATGAAATGGCTTTGATCATAGTATCACAGGATGAAAGGAGGTTTGATTTTTGCAACTTATCCAGTCCATCATCAATTTCAAAATCCATGGGAATCGAATACAATTGTTGAATGTGATCTTCAATACGTTTATCCAGATTAGCTCGGCTGCTTTCGCCATCGGCTAATAGAAAAAAATAGGCTAATATCGCCTCTTTACATTCTTCCGCTTCGGCAGAGTCGATTAAGTGAGTTAATGCGCCGATATTATTGTCTAGGCTGTAAAAGTACAGGTTTTTCGTAAGAGCTGCACTATATTTTGCGCGTTGAGAAAAGACTTTGGCAATTTGTCGCCATATCACACCTAATAAACCACCAATTGCCATTAACGCCGAGATAGGGTCAAGCGCGGCACTAAATTTACTCAGTGTTGCCATCACACCTCCTGCAGTACCACCACCGCCCATCACCCCCAGCTTTATTTTATCAAATAAGCGCATTTGTATGCGTGTATTGGGGAATTGCATTTCTAAATCAGCCCGTGGAATATCTTTAAATAATTTTAGGTAAATAACATTTTCTTCATTGCCCGTAAGCGAATCATTGAAGGCTGCTTCCGCATGTTTAGCTGCTTTTTCAGCGCTCATTTTTTTTGTATTAGTAAAATAATCTAGCCATTGTTGCCTGTTTTTAGGTTGTAGCAGAACAAATAAGCGCCGATATAGGAGTATATCCACGGGTTGTTTTTTAAAGCTAATTTTTTTCCAGTTTCTATGCAGCTCAGTCTTAATAGCCGAGCCTCTATAAAACAAAGAAACGTCTGCAAATTCATTAAAATCAACTGAAACTTTTACTCCACGTGGGGAGGTTTTGTTAAGCGCTTCATTTAAATCACTTTCTGAAATCCTTTCATAATTGGCATTTTCCAGGATGGAGTAAAGCTCTTTTTTAAGTTGTGTAAGCTGTGTTTCTGAGCTTTTATTATCACTGATCAAGGTATCTCTATCTGGGTTATATGGCTGGTAGAGCTGCTTTAAATATTGTAGTTGAATATGTGACTGGGCATGGTACAAGGCCACATAAGTCGTACAGAAATCCTGGAATGCCGCGTGCCGTTCAGTGGCTAATAATTTTGAATTTAAAAGCCCTTTGATAAGCATTTCCAGACTGATGGGAATAAATCGCTCAAGAATATCTGCTTGATAATGTGTCGGCTGGTTCATTAAGAAAATCTCACTGGCTATTGTATATATTTAAGGAATGGGAATGAAATAACGTGTACATTTGGCGCAGGATTTTTGTTCATATTCGAGGCGCGGAAACAGGCGCATAGCAAGCTACGCAACTATTTTCGCAACAAAGAATACGGACAAAAAGACAGGTCAAATACACAAGTTATAAAATTCACATTCCTACGGGGATGGTGTGGGGGATTTATTTTGACATATGTTTTTTTTCTCGTCTACTAGCATTGATTACTAGCATATAGCCTGGAAATGATTTATTATCGGATTTAAGGTTCTCTTCATCTCCCAGTTTATACTTTTGATGTGAGACGATTATTATGGAATGGGAATTGAATAAGGGAGCTGGAAATAAATAATCGTCCAATATTGGGCAG
>CAZLLL010000464.1:0-3245 GCA_964560255.1 uncultured Methylomonas sp. | reverse complement strand
ATACAATGCAAAAAACTCTATATATTGCTATATTAAGATAGTCAAGACGGAAATAATCTTTCTATTTTTCCATGTTAGACATAATAGCTACCTTTAGCATGGAAAGCAAGAAAAACTTGTGTTTGAAAACATGGGAAATTTATGATTGACTCAATTTGTGAATAAGGTACACATCTAATGGGACAAATAACATCTTAACACTTTGTTTATAAAATATTTTATACTCATATTATTGTTTTAATCAAGTCGTAAAATATCATATATAAAAATATTGTTTCCATCTATTGATGATATTTTATTAAAAACATGGAAAATAGACTGGATTTTTGTATCACTTCGCAGTAAGCTGAACGGTATGGACATAAAAAACAAATTTAAGCCGAATTCTGACCTTAAACTTCTTGATCAGGTGCGTGAGGTGTTGCGTTATTATCATTACCAATATCGAACAGAGAAAACTTATTGTGACTGGATCTCTCGGTATATAAAATTTCATAATTGTCAAAAACATCCTAGGGAAATGGGCAAGCAGGAGATAGAGTCTTTTTTAAGTTACCTTGCTTCTGAGCTTAAAGTAGCGGCATCTACGCAGCGACAAGCACTAAATGCTATTGTATTTTTATATACTAAAGTGCTTGATCTACCAGTTGCTGATGATATTGGGCATGTTAGGGCAAAGAAACAGAGTAGACCGCCTGTGGTATTAACAAAGAGTGAAGTGATTCAGGTTTTTTCCTGTATGCAAGGAGACCACTTGTTGATGGCTAGGCTTTTATACGGATGTGGACTTAGGCTGATGGAGTGTATTCGGTTGCGAATTCAAGACTTTGATTTTGGGCAGGGTCTGATTTATATCCGTGATGCTAAAGGCGGGAAAGATCGGGTGGTGATATTGCCTAAAACGGTTCAGGTAGATTTAGAATTCAGACTTGAAAATGTCAAGAAAATTTATGACGAGGATTTACTGCAAGGATGTGGTAACGTCTATATTCCTGATGCTCTTGCAAGAAAGTACCCGAATGCTTGTAAAGAATTTCGCTGGCAGTACTTTTTTCCGGCTAAAAAATTGAGTATGGATCCTCGCGCGAATGTACAACGTAGGCATCATGTGCTTGAGTCTGGTTTGCAAAAGGCGGTAAAAACAGCTGTCGATCGTGCGGGTATTACCAAGCGAGCAACGTGCCATACCCTTCGGCATTCATTTGCTACCCATATGCTGGAAAATGGGGTGAATATTCGCATCGTTCAGGATCTTATGGGTCATGCAGATGTAAAAACGACAGAAATATATACGCATGTTATGGAAAAAGATATTTCGGTTATTGCTAGTCCACTTGATTTATTATAAGGCAATTATATTGCAGGGGGAGCTAGGAATCAATGGGGTCAGAGTTATTGATATTTTTTCTTTGCCTGAGATTAATGACAAAAAATCAATTACTCTGACCCCAGCTCCATTGATTTATCTATCATTAAGCGGAGTATTAGGAATGCGCACCATATCATTCATTACGCCCTCTAAACCTCCATAAACATTAAGCGTGTTAATTTGTGTAGTAATTTTTTCGAGCACTTCCAGTTCTTTTAAACGCAATAGCGTTGGATTACCTTGCATTACTTTCGCAGTATTATGCAAAGCGCGTGTCGCTTGAGTTTCCTCTCTGCGTTTAATCAGATTCGCTTCGGCTTTTTTCTCCGCCTCCACGACTTGCGCAAGAATCAACTTCATATCACCTGGCAAGACTATATCACGTGCACCGACTGTTTTTAACTTCAATCCATACTCAGCAACTTTAGTGCCAACACTCTCCAGAATATACTGATTCAGCTTGTTTTTATCGACCAGTAATTCATCTAATGTCTGCGTAGACACCACTGCACGTAGTGCCAGTTGTAATTCACGGTACAAATAATCAGTATGATCTGCCAATTCTTCTGAAACGTGTCTGGCATTTTCAACTTGCCATGTAGCAGATAAATTAACTCGCAAACCGACACGATCCTTGGTTAAGATCTCCTGACCATTCACTTCCATATTTTGTAATCTGCAATCTAGTTGCTTGATTTTCAGGTTTCGATTAAATTTCCACCAAGTGTGGATACCCGATGGCAATTCAGCCTTTTGCTCGCCATCCACTTCCAGAAAGCCAATATGTCTCTCGGGAATAGTGGTACTTGTCACGGCATTAACTGCTGAGTTGCGCAATAACGGCTGTTTCGCTGCCAAAATAATACGCGCCAGCACTTTATCTAACTGAAAATCTTCTGAAATATCTATTTTACGCAGGTCTATTTCACCAAAACCTGACCAATAAGCACCACGTTGCGCAGGCGGCTTGATTTCTTTGAGTACATTATCCTGATAAACCAGACCGACTTCATGCTCAGCTGTTTCCCAGACCTGCAAGTGTTGTTGCATTTTTTCAGGGTGCAATTGCAATACTTTTGTCACTTGATCATTAATACCCTCGCTTAATGTTTCCGAAATATCGACCAATGAAAATTTATACTGGTTTTTCCAGTCGGTGATTTTATGCACACCCGGCATTAATACTTCTAAAAACTGCTCATCTTTGAACAGCAAAGCACGGTGTGTTTCTGGTACGATGATTTTTTTGATAAATCTCATGCTGTTTTCCTAATAATTTGAAAATATAAAAACACCACACCCAAACTGGCTATAGGGCTTATACAATATGGGAAGGGCTTTGCATGTTAACCATTCAAGCGGGCTAAACAAATTCAATCTTCGCATATTACAAACCCACCACTAAGGCGGTCTGAGTGCTGATATTCGCAGTTCTCCTCGACAATCATTCGGCCTCTGGCAATCCGGTGAAAGCCATGAAGAGCTTGATTGACTCGGTAAAATACGTTTATCAGGTGTTTTTACAATGCTCTTTCGAGCCAATAAAACACTGTATGTGAGTGTTGCCTTGCGGCGAGTCACTAGCTGGAATCGAACCAGCTTAGATCGATTAATAGTCGATTGTTCTTCCAAATGAACTATAGTGATGAGGTCATTAGATGGATTCGAACCACCATTATCCTATTGCATTATTTACCTAATGCTAATGACATTTATCTAATGTTTGCAAACCGATACGCATCAATTCAGTGAATTTAGCGTCAGGCTGATTCTGGAATCAGCTCCGCAAGTTTACAAATGATTTAGATTCTTTTGCGTAGGTGAATGCTGGACTTTATGCTTTGCATTCACGTACATTATTTTTAAAATGCTGCTG
>CAZLLL010000463.1:0-3255 GCA_964560255.1 uncultured Methylomonas sp. | reverse complement strand
CATTGTGACGAGCCGATTTAGCCGGTGGTGTCGTCTATTAGCTGTTAATGGAAGTAAGGGAGATGGAAACAAATAATCATCCAATATTGCGAGTCTTTTTGTCCGTCTTCTGCGTTGTAGCAACAGTTACGTAGCCAGCTATGCGCCTGTTACTACGCCTTGAATACGAACAAAAATCCTGCCCAATATTGGACGATTATTTATTTCCAGCTCCCTTACTATTAAGAAATACCTGTTAACGTAATAATTATTGGATTATTAAACAATGAGTTATACATTCTCCTCATTATGCACAGTCAATAGAACACACCACCAAATAAAGAGGGGTTGAAAAACTTGTTTTTTCGATATTTTACGTTTTAAAAAAATGTAAAGCATTGAATTTAAACGCTCTCTACAATATTGGGTATGGGGGCTTCGACAGCCTAGTACAAACCCCAACAGCTTGTATTTTGTTGGGGTTCGTACCTCACCCGCAATCTACTTTTTAAATCGGTAGCTTACATGAGATAAAACGATGAATTTTTTTGCCTGGATAGGTCGGCATTTTATAGGTATAGTACTTTACATAGTTGACTTAACATGTTTCCTGACTCAGGCGATTGCTGTCTGGAAACCTCACCGTAATCTATTCAATCGTGCCGTCTATTTAATTGTACTTGATCAAATTGTCTTAATAGGTATTAATGCGATCGCTATTATTTCACTGCTTGCCTTATTCACCGGTGTTGGGGTAACATCCCAACTAATCTATATCATGCAGTCATTAACAAGCGATAACGACCTTTTAGTGATTCTTGCCAGGCTAGTGCTAGGTGAGATTGGACCACTGGTTACCGGGTTTATTATCGTTGCACGGTCTTGCTCTGCTATTGTTGTTGATTTAGGTAATGCACGCATCAGTGGTGAAATGGAGCCACTTGAGTATATGGGAGTCGATTTGAATGATTATTATGTCGCACCGAGAATATTAGGCATGGTGATCAGTCAAGTGGCTTTGGCGTTTTATTTCACCGCGATTATGATTTTTTCCAGTGTTTTTTTTAGCTCCTTTCTTTTTGATTTTTCTGCTCAGGAATCATTAACAGAACTCTTAGGCATGATAAGCTTTAATGGTGTATTGAGGTTTATACTGAAAAATATATTTTTTGGACTTATTATAGGTAACATAGCCTGTTTTCATGGTTTTTTAACCGGAAAGTCATCAACACTGGTGTCCGAGCAGATGCAAAAAGCGGTGGTGAGAAGTCTCGTGTTTTTATTTATGGCAGATGGTTATTTTATTGTCTTTACCTTATGAATAATTCAGTGGATATAATCAGCGTGACAGCAAGCAATGCCACACCTTATATAGAAGGAAGTCATTTATCATTCCCTCCTTTAAGTTGTCAGCTATTGACCTCTAAGCTGACTTGTCTGGTAGGGCCTTATCGCGCACAATTAAGAGCTTATTTACTGATGTTAGCAGGCATTTACAGGCCAACAGCAGGGCATCTGGAAATTTTTGGCAAAGTCGTTGCGCAACTAGATCAACGTCAATGGCGAATACTGCGCAGTCAAATAGGCTATTTTTCTGGAACTGCCCCATTGCAATTTGCGCAGCATAGCCTAATGAATGTGATGTTACCTGCTCTTTATCACGCCAACGCCCCCCTTAAGGAAATAATCTCTAAAGCAAGAGCACTATTAATCGAATTAAACTGCAACTTTGAGTTTACTACACCTCCAAACCAACTGGATAGCTTTCAAAAGTCACAAATTTCTCTGGCTCGTGCGCTACTACTGGATCCTAAAGTACTTATTTTAGATGTTCCTTTTAATGACCTTGGCGCAAGAGAGCGAGAAAAAATGGGAAAACTGTTAGGTCGTTATTTACAACACCGAGCAGTTTGCATGATTGGCGGGCTTCAGTACCCGCATTTTTTAGCCGATTATGCGCATCAGATTATTTTTATTTCAGAGTATAAAATAATACATTTTAATGGATGGAAGTCGTTTATCAAGGCAGAAGACGCTGATGTTCAGGAATTGCTAAGTTTATTATAATGGCAGCGCTTATATGAATACTCATGTAAAAAATGGCAAAGAAGACTATATTCATCAGGTGAGCTATACCCATCAAGAGCGTATGGTTGGTCTTTTTATATTTTCCAGTTTTATTACAATTTTATTTTTTATTATTGTTAGCGTAAAAAATGAACACTTATTCGAACAACGTATTACATACTATATTAATGTCGATAGTAGCGAAGGGATTAGTCAGGGGACGACAGTTAAAGCACTAGGGGCAGAGATCGGTAGAGTATCCAGCTTGAGCCATTATAACGATGGAAAAATTCGAGTTGCTATTGAGATTTATGAAAAAGAGCAGGCTTTTATTAACGAGGGAGTCATAATTGTAGTCAATCGTTTGAGCAATATTGGTAGTGCCTTGATAGAAATAAAGTCTAATTCAGATAAAACGTCGTTATTAGCTGCGGGCTCTACGATACCGGTATATGAAACAGTGTCATTAAATGACCTGCTATTGAGTATGGCAAACCTTATTCAAGGAGTAGACAAAAACAAACTATTAAGCAAATTTGACATTATACTGCCAAAATTAGAACAGACCATAGTCAATATCCATACCATTATTAATCAAATTTCTAGTGGTCACGGAACTATTGGCGCAGCTGTCTTTGATGAGAATGTGGAAAATAATTTAAAAATAGTCGTCAAGTCAGGCGCAAAAATTTTAAGCGAAGCACAAGGTATTATCACTATTGCAAAGCAAAGACTAACTCAGATAGAGCCTGTGTTAAAAAATGCTGATTTTTTACTTAATGATATGCGCAAAGCTTCTCAAAGCCTTCCTGTGCTGGTACAAGAGCTGCATGAAATAATTGTTCAGGTGAATGTCGCTTTAACGCTAATTAACGAAGAATTAACAGAAATACCGGGTACAACAAGAGATGTTAAACGAACATTATCAAAAACAGACAATTTACTGGATAGTGTACAAAAAATCTGGCCTTTATCTGATGATGCTAACAAATCCAGCCAGCAGTTATTGATACCTGCACATTCTAATCATGAATAAGCAAAACGATAGTCATGATTACAAAGCTGATAGCCATTGGTGTAGAAAACGGGTTACTGGTAACCGCATAAGCATCAGCGGCTTCTCGTGCACACCGATGACAGCCTCCAGTTACAGCCAGTCTATACAGCCAAAAGCGCAAACTCTTTTTCTTTCGACGAAAACCTTTGTAA
>CAZLLL010000462.1:0-3258 GCA_964560255.1 uncultured Methylomonas sp. | reverse complement strand
AAGGCAAACAAAAATACTGCGTCATAATTGCACAACTTATTCAATTCCCATTCCAGAGCAGGCTAAAGTCCGCGTTACACTTTTACTGCTTTCCCTGTTTCAATATATCTATATTTTTGGTAATCACAGGGAGCAAAACTTGTGCACTTTTATTTAACATGCGCCCCATGGCATTAGAAGTAATCGTCGAGCCAGAAATTGCATCAATTTCCCAGGCATGTTGCTTAGTACCGTGACGCACTGTTTTAATCATATTAGCAAGGCCAGATTGTGCCACATTCACTTGCGTATCTAAACATTTAAAATTGGCTAAAAAATCTTTATCAGTCGTGATTTTGGTACCGAATCCTGGTGTTTCTGTGCTTTTTAATACATCAAACCCCGTGATGCAATTGCTCGCTGGGTTATAGCCGTAGAGTATTTTAACAATATCCTGATAACCTTGACCTGCCGCATTGATAGCAATGCCGACAAGTTTATGATTTTCATCATAACCTGCATAAATAAGTTCCGCCTCTGTTTTATCATTCGCTAACACCAGCTTATCTTTTGCAACAGCAAAGGTTAAACGGCTTTTTGCAGTTGGTACAACGGTAAAAATAGCACGCTCTGTTGCCAAGCGTTGATTCTCGGCAATAATCGGTTTGGTAAATTCATACACCAGTACGACTAATAAGCCTGAAATCATTGCAACGGTTGCTAAGGTAACAATAAGTTTGGTACTTGAAGGCAGTTCGGGGATCTTGTTTTCAGGTGTGCTCATGATTTATCTCTAGTTTTTTTTCGCGCACCATATATACGTGGCTGGGTATACGTCTCAATAATAGGTGTCGCCGCATTGCCGA
The DNA here is from genome assembly GCA_964560255.1 of uncultured Methylomonas sp. GTDB lineage: Bacteria > Pseudomonadota > Gammaproteobacteria > Methylococcales > Methylomonadaceae > Methyloprofundus. The sequence continues at coordinate 2,413 of CAZLLL010000462.1, read as the reverse complement.
ATAAAATAGCGTACATAACGGCTTCTGTCAGCCCGCCAAATAAACGAATAATCACCGTTAAGATACCCACCAGGCAACCGAAGACAAAAATCCCTAAAGGCGTGACAGGGGATGCCACCATATCGCTGGCCATAAAAACTGCAGCAAACATTAAGCCGCCTGACAGTAGCATAAAAGCAGGTGAAGGATATTTGTCGGGGTTAATTAAATAAAATAGTTCAGCAGATAAGCTAGTACCAATAATAACTGCCGCCGGAATACGCCAGTCGAGCATTTTTTTATACACCAGATAAGCCCCGCAAAGTAAAATTAACAATGTTGAGGTTTCGCCTGTTGAGCCTGCCGTACTGCCGATAAATAAAGCATAGGAATCGGTGATAATGCCCTGAAACTTCATTAAAGCTAAAGGCGTTGCGCCGCTAAAGCCATCTATAGCAACTTGTGTTGACCACTCTGCTGTGGGCAAGGGCTTCATAAACGGCAAGGCCAGTGTCGAGGGGATAAACTCGACAAATCGATTGGTAGCTAAAGCAGGTGTCCAGGTTGTAATAGAAACAGGAAAAGCGGCTTGTATAAACGCACGTCCGACCAGGGCTGGGTTAAATATATTAAAACCTAGTCCGCCAAATAGGGTTTTGCCCATAGCTATTGCAGTAAAGCCTGCAATAGCACCCATCCATAAAGGAAATCCAGGCGGTAATGTCATGGATAATAATAAGCCTGTGACAGCCGCACTGGCATCCAGAATAGTGGTTTTTTTATTCGACATCCAGCAGAAAAAATGCTCGGTTGCCATACAAGAGAACGTGGTCACTAGAATCAGAGCCAATGCACTGATGCCGAAATGATAAACTGAATAGATGACTAGAGGTAGCAGGGCATAAACAACATTGCGCATAATTTGCGCAACAGTGGGTGCTTTACGGATATACGGCGAAGTACGTATATCAATTTTTAAATCAGATTTAGCCATCTTGTGTATGCCTTTCGCGATTTAATGTTTTTGCTATTCTAAAGTATTGCACCAGCGGAATATTAGAAGGACACACATAACTGCAACAACCACACTCAAAACAATCATTCAGATGAAATTTTTCTTCCATGACATCATATTGGCGTTTAGCGGCTAATAAACCGAGCTCAGAGGGGTTAAGGTTTATAGGACAGGCTTGTAAGCATTTAGAGCATTTAATGCACGGCAATATATCATCCCGTTTGGTAGCGCGTTCATCAAGAACCAGTACACCGCCTGTGCTCTTTGTAATAGGTACATCCACTGAGCGTACCGGTGTACCCATCATCGGGCCACCCAGTATTAGCCCCGCTTCTTCACCTTTAAAACCTGCATAATCCAGAATATAGCGCAAAGGTGTGCCAATCGGGGCTAAGTAATTCCCCGGACTTTCCAAGCTATCGCCAGTAATAGTCACAATACGTTCTATCAGACCTTGCCCCGTGGGTAGTAGTGCACCTATCTTTGCTAACGTTGCAACATTAAAAATAGCCAGCCCCGCCTCGGTGGAACGACTTCCCGATGGGATTTCAATACCTAATAAGGAGTAGGCCAGCATTTTTTGTGCGCCCTGAGGGTATTTAGTCGTGACCGCCTCAATAGTAATGCTATTATCATTAGGCAAGAGTGGCTCAATGGCATGTAACACATCCATCTTATTATCCTCAATACCGATAATAGCTTTAGGTGCATCAACGCATTTCATTGCTATCCTGATGCCATGCAATAATTGTTCAATTCTTTCTAACATCAGTCTGTGGTCAGTGGTTAGAAAAGGTTCACATTCACAGCCATTGACCAGTACCGTATGAATTGATGTGCCTGCCGGTGTTTTCATTTTTACATGGGTTGGAAAGGCCGCGCCACCCAGACCGACGATACCGGTATTTTGTACCGCTTGAATAAGCTCTTCTCGGGACATTTCCTGGTAATCATAATAAATATCATCGCTAATGACTTGTTGCCCAGAGCTTAATGAAGTGGTGATAATAATCGCCGCCTGCTTACCACCTTGAGCCGTTTTTGCCAGGCCAATTTCTTTAATAGTACCCGTCACAGGTGCGTGAATAGGGACAGACATAAAGCCATCTGCTTCGGCAATGACTTCCCCCCGCGTGACTTGCTGGCCTTTAAAAACAATTGCTTTTGCTGGTTTGCCGATATGTTGTGCTAATGGCACAATGATTTCAGGCGCAAATGGTAAGCGGCGTGTAGGCTTAGCGTTAGTTTCTTCTTTATGTTCCTCAAGATGTATACCCCGAGGGAAAGTTTTTCTGCCAAATAGGCTTGATAAGTTCATAAAATCCCTTTAATTAATAACTGCCGGATGCATATTGATGCATGAATTAAATCTATCCTCTCTATAATGTGTCTTAAATGAGTACTTACAAGAAAATCTTG
>CAZLLL010000461.1:0-3258 GCA_964560255.1 uncultured Methylomonas sp. | reverse complement strand
TTTTTATTTCCTTGTACCCTTCACAGTGTCAACTGGGCAATGAAGGATGCCAATAATTGCGTTATTGAACCAGCCCCCAAAGTTATTAACAACATAACTAACCATACTAACATTACCATTATTTCATCACTCTTAAGGTAAAATTACAGAACTTAAAACCCTAAAACTTCCTAGGAAAAATGTTGGTACAACATTAAAGCCTTGAGTAGAAAAAGTAATAGCAACCTCTGTAGAAGCTGCTCCCTGAGCAGTCGCAAATATTCTTGATGAAAATGCAGATGCATATACCCCTCTCCCGTAGAATCCCGACGAAGTAGTAATTACGCCATCAGTATAAATACTCGAAGCAGCTGTAAATGAAGTAAAATGTGTTAATGATGTTGGTCTTAAAGCTATATTAATCCCACCACCTGTCGCTAATAGAGCTATACCTGCCCTCCCCCCACATATGAAGAGTTATATAATAACGAGCTAGTATCAACTCCACCATCAATTCCTAACGCATCACGAGCTTGACTCAGACTACCAAAACCAAGTGTCACTACATTAAAAACACCATCACCAAATCCAGTTACGCTATCAACAAGTCCCTGTGGTGCAGGCTCCAAGTATCCTCCTAGGCTATCTAAAAGCCCATAAAGACCAGCACCAACCTCATTCGCCGTCAACCCAAACGGATCCACATAACTAACCGGACTATTCCCCACATAGGCATACAGATTCAGCCCATCGCCATAACCACTCGGATCAGCCTGTAAAAATCGTCCCCAGTCTGGATTATACTGCCGTGCGCGGTAATAATACAAGCCGGTTTCTTCATCATAGCGTCGGGCGGTATAGCGATAGGGGTTATCATAAGCATCATTGCTGGTGCCTTCACCAAACGGGCCGTAGGCGTATCTTTGTACGACAGTGCCGTTGCTGTTACTGAGTGCGGCTATCGAACCCTGAGGATCGGGGTGATAGTAATAGCGGTTGCCATTTCGTTCCATCGTCAGGGGCTGATCAATACCTGCACCGTATACATAGCGTGCCAGCATTAGCGAGAATTAGGGTCAGACTCGGTTAATGCCATTTATGGAAAACTGAATTTAATTCGAGTCTGACCCCAATTTTCATTAATTCTTCGGGCGATAATGGGTTGACAAATAACATAGGAATGAAATATAAAGTACTTTTAAATTCTATAATTGTACCTGAGTTCCTAATTCTTGTTTTGTTAGAATACTTTTGGCTACCTACTTATGACCACTTTCCAGAACATTCAAAAATATATTCAACCAGTCTAAAACAACTAATTTTAGAAACACACTATCATGAATAAAAAAATATACAATATTCTTTACTTTAGTGTTTTGCTTATCCCATTTTTTTTCACTGGCCAAGCAATTGCTCAAGATCCAGAAATGAGCCCCCAATTTATTCAGGTAGCAAAAAAACGAATTAGTCGCTCTATTTATGAGTTTACTTTCAAAACTACCTTAATCAACCACGATACAGCCATTAAAAACGTCAGTGCCACAGTAACTAGTTCCTCGCCGAACACTGTTATCATGGCAGACAATGCGTTAAGCTTTAATGATGTTGCAGCGCATGAATCAACGAATAGTATTGATACTTTTGTATTAAGGCAGAACAGACTGTTTCTTTTTAATCCTGACGACTTACAGTGGAATATCAATTATCAGACCGAACCAGCGCTTCCCAGTGTTAAAGCCTGGTTTGACAAATGGAGCTCAAACCCAAGCATTGTTATTGGAAAAACAGAGCCACTTAGGACAAGTATTAACCTCCGAAGTAGTGAAAATTCTGCTATTTCAGTTGTGTTAACACAATCTGTTTCACCGGAAAATGGTATTTCTTTATCTCCCCTTTTTGATAATACTGAAATCACTTTTGATTTTCCTGGTTATAACAAAATTAGTCAACAATTGACTGCGGAGACAGCAGGCCAGTATACAATTACAACCCTGATGACTGAACCTATTTCTGGCATCACAAAGTCCTATATTCGAAAAGTGACAGTGATTGAGCAGGCAGCACTGGATGTTGGTATTACCATAGGCACTCAGGCATATATTCCCGTCGGGTTTAATGGTTTGCTAGACGTAGGCTCTTCGGTTGTAGGGAATGATTATAAAGAAGTAACGGAGGTTTCTTTAAAAATTCTTGAAACTGGTGATATAACTATACTCCCAAAAAAAGGGCTTGTTGATTATATTGGAGCTATTTTTATTAATACGAACGCGATGCTGGTAGGTGAGTGTCTATCATTGCAAATAGAGGTCAATTCAACAAAAGGTAAATTAAGCTCGCCAGTCAAAAAAGTCTGCATCACGGGTTTTCCACTAGACTTGGGTTATGGTCCGCAAGTCTTTATTGAAACATCAAACGGTACAGCAATTGCCCTAGATCAGTTAATTGTTCGCTTTCGAGCAGGAACCTCCGAAGCCAGAATAAGAGAAATTCTAAGTATTGTAGGCGGGGAAGTCGTTGGGACAGGCAGTGACTTAATCTTTTTTCGGGTGGGGTTCACACCTGTGCCTGAGAGTATAGATGAACTGCACGGGAAAAGAGATGAGCTTAAATACTTTTTTGAAGTAGAGAGTGCTGAATTAAACCTACGTCTGGGACGAATTGATTCGCTTTTACCGGCGGATGATCCATTATTAGGCATCCTTCATATTTCCTATAAAGTAGTTTACACATGAAGGCTAGCAAAGAAAAAATTAAAAATTTTATTTCTTGTAATCATTTGATTAATATATCTATTTTTTTAGATAAAAATTTTTTTTATTTCCTTGTACCCTTCATAGTGTCAACTGGGCAATGAAGGATGCCCATTATTAGCTGATGGTGATCAGCGTCCATTTTCAAGAGGCTTATTTGAATGGCAAAAATCATCAGACACTTAAAAGTCTGTGGATAAACCTGATTGCAGTAATGAAGTGGACTGAACTAGATGAAGCGAAATTAGACAGGATGAAAACCCAAAGGATTCAATTCCGTTATGTGACATGAGACCCAAGAGCTTGCTCACTCTGTGATATGAGCGTAACCAGGTACACGCATAGAGAGGAAAAATAAAATAGCATAGAAAATCTAACAAAGCACGGCTACTCCAGTACTACTGATTCAAGGAGAGAGGAAAGTGCGCTTTGAGGAAACTGAGCGGGACTAAATGCGAAAAAATGCAAAATGCTCTGAATCGCTGTCAATTAGTCATTAATTTAACTTTAGGGCTAATTTATGCATCAA
>CAZLLL010000460.1:0-3259 GCA_964560255.1 uncultured Methylomonas sp. | reverse complement strand
TTTTTTTTCCTTCTCTATCTTTCTATCATTAAGCTCAGAAGTATAAAGTTCTAATGCTTCAATCATTTCCTTAGCATCCTCTAAATTATCAATTTTTGGAGGTGGTTGGCTAAAATCAAGTTTTGTAACGTCTATCATTTCTTCACCATAATATTAAAAAAATTATATTGCAAAATATTGAATTCCTTATCTTTCTACACTTCCATAAATCTAACAATTATCGTAACCGTTCTCCGCCCTCTTATCAAGGAGGAGTTAGGGGGAGGTTTTATTAGAAAAAGACTCCTCAACTCCCACTTTATAAAGGAGGATCTGAACAATTATCAATTTAAAAAATGCAAAATTCGTATATTCTTTATAATTTAAGGAATGCAATAGCTTTAGTTATTGCTGTGACGAGAACCCCTTAAAATTTATAGCAGGCACTACCTTTTTTTGTTTTTTCCACGCTCTTCATAGTAAAAAATAAGTCACGACTACTCAGCAAAAGGAAATGCACGGCTAAGCTCAAGTTGATATTGTTCAACCATATCATAACCCTGCAATTCCTTTTCTATTTTAATACCTAAGCGCAAGCCTTCCAGCGTTTTACCTGCCTGGCTAAAATAACGCTCAATATACGCCCGCGCAGACATCATTTTACCTTTGTTATAACGAATTTTCGACATTTCAAACAAGGCGGGTGCATAGTATGCATTAAACTTCAGCGCATAATAAAATCTTTTTTCAGCCTCTCTTGTTTGCTTGTTTGCTAAATCATAATACCCAAGATAGGTAAATGCCACCCACTTGTTCTTATAGAATGGAGCATCCACTATGCGGTTAAATTTAACTAATGCTTCATCGCGCCGATCCTGCTGGAACAAAAAAACGGCATAACTAGTGACAATATCAAAATTATTGGGGGCAAGTTTTAATGCCTTATTAAAATTAATCTCTGCCTGCTCAGGTTTATTGCTACGTTCATCAATTAAGGCAATAACTTGATAAGTCACTGCATTTTTATCATCTATTGCTAAAGATTTTTGCAGATTTTCTAAAGCAAATTTATATTTTTCTAACTGATAATAAGCTAAACCTAAATCGGTTAAAGTTTTCGCTCGCTCTTCTGAAGGCCGATTCAGCTTAACTTTTTCAGGTGGTGCATAGGGAACAATGGGGGCTTTGACATTGTCTTCCGTGAAAAAAGAACACCCTGTTAGCAAACCCGCAATCACTATGCAGCAAACTTTTTTACTATCCATGTGCCACTGCCATTTGCTGCAACCTTTCAGCACGACGACTTTTATCTTTAACTTTCCCAACTAATTGTCCGCAGGCTGCATCTATATCTTCACCCCGTGTTTTTCGTACCGTTGTGACGATACCTGCTTTATACAATATATGTCTAAATTGCTTAATCACCTCAGGCGAGGAGCATTGATATTGCGTATTGGGAAATGGATTAAAAGGAATTAAATTCATTTTACAGGGTACATCTTTCAATAGCTTGACTAATGCTCGTGCATCATTCAAGGCATCATTCACACCGTCCAGCATGACATATTCAAACGTAATAAAACCGCGTGGTGACCCTGATATATATTTTTTACACGCGGCCAACAGTTCTTTTAATGGATATTTCTGGTTGATAGGCACTAAAATATCCCGCACTTCATCTGTTGGCGCATGTAGAGAAACCGCCATACTAATATCACAAACTTCGGTTAAGCGGTACATTGCAGGAACCACTCCCGAGGTGCTAATCGTCACGCGCCGTTTTGATAAACCAAAAGCAAAATCTTCAGTCATCAGGTTCATGGCAGCAACCACATTATCAAAATTCAATAAAGGCTCGCCCATGCCCATCATGACCACATTGGTGACTCGTCCCTCTTCACCCATACGTGCATTGGCAGCCATTAATTGACCAATTATTTCTGCTGTACTCAGGTTACGATTAAATCCCTGTTGTGCAGTGGAACAAAAGGTACATGCGAGTGCACAACCTACTTGTGAAGACACACACAACGTTGCGCGATTGGTTTCAGGAATATAAACTGCCTCAACTTTATTACCCCTCCCCATTTCAACCACCCATTTACGGGTACCATCACTGGCAATCTGTTCAAAAATAATATCAGGCGCAACAATACAACAATGCTCTTTTAAGTAGATCCGCAAGGACTTACTTAAATTCGTCATTTGATCAAAATCAGACTCCCTCTCTTGATAAATCCATTTAATCAATTGGGTTGCACGAAAAGGCTTCTCACCCATTTCAACAAAAAAGTCTTGCATGCCTTTTCTGTCAAAATTGAGGAGATTTACTTTATCCTTTTTAACGGATGCGCTCACAAAGTTCCTCATCTGAGAAGAAATATCCAATTTCTCTCGCCGCTGATTCGACTGCATCAGAGCCATGTACCGCATTTTCATCAATACTGGTTGCGAAATCAGCACGAATAGTTCCCGCATCTGCTTCGACCGGATTAGTTGCGCCCATCAAATCACGATTTTTTAATACAGCACCTTCACCTTCTAGTACCTGCACCATAACTGGACCGGAAATCATAAATGCAACCAGATCATTAAAGAAAGGACGCTCACTGTGTTCTGCATAAAAACCTTCTGCTTTTTCTTTGCTTAATTGCATCATTTTTGCCGCAACTATACGTAATCCATTGCTTTCAAATCGCTTGTAAATTTCACCAATATGATTTTTTGCCACTGCATCTGGTTTTACGATAGAAAAAGTACGTTCTACTGCCATTTTAAACTCCGTTGTAAATTATTAAATTAAAATTTTTTATATGTTTTTGTTGTAAACCCTAGCAAGTTTTTTTTGCAAAACCCGATAAAGTCTATAGCCTTAATCTAAAGTAACCCCTCAAAATGGTATAGATCAACTGAAAGTGTCGCCACTCTCAGTATCCTTTATTTATCAGTTTACACTTTAGTTATGTTCAAGGAGTACAAAAACAAGTTTTTGCACTCCTAATTAGCAATACTTTCACAGCCTCAGAGTCTGGAAATAAGTGTTACTGTAACCTGCTTAGGGAGATGGAAACAAATAATCATCCAATATTGCGAGTCTTTTTGTCCGTCTTCTGCGTTGTAGCAACAGTTACGTAGCCAGCTATGCGCCTGTTACTACGCCTTGAATACGAACAAAAATCCTGCCCAATATTGGATGATTATTTGTTTCCATCTCCCTTATGTGTACTTTTTGTATTAGTGTGTGGATTATTATTTGCGAGTTACCTAAGGTAACTCCGCA
>CAZLLL010000459.1:0-3264 GCA_964560255.1 uncultured Methylomonas sp. | reverse complement strand
GGTTCGTGCCTCACCCGCAACCTACACATTTAAACGGCCTGTAAATATAAAGAATATCCCGCCTTAAACTTGTAGCCTGTATTTTTGTCAATGATCTAATCGTACAGGTCGAAATCTTTGCTCAATCCATGCTTTACAGAGGGGGAGTGAATACAGGTCAGAGCTTAGGCGGTGTATAATACTGACCAAGTTACTGAAATGGATATATCAATGAGATTAATTTTACACTATGCTTTTTTTTTCCTTAGCCTTGCTTTATTAAGTGGCTGCGCACCTCCCAAAATTATTAAAACAGATGCACCTATTGATTTTCAGTTTGTTACCTTAAAAGAAGGAGATACAGTCGATTCTCTGGCTGAGCAGTACAATGGTTCTAACAAATTCTCATGGCGCATAGAAGAATTTAATAATTACAAACAACTCGTGCCAGGCGAGGAGTTAATCATCCCGCTGACAGTCTTTAATCCAGGGGGACTAAAAGCCCACGGCTATCAGCTTATCCCCGTGTTAAGTTATCATAACTTTAGTAAAGGTAGCAGCCGCAATAAATTAACTGTTTCAGCCAAAGAATTTAGAAAACAACTAAGCTATTTAAAAAATAGCGGCTATCAGGTTATCAATATGGAGCAACTCGTTGAGTTTATAGAATTTGGGCAGGCACCTGAGAAATCTGTTCTAATCAGTATAGATGATGGCTGGGTCTCAAGTTATAAAGTTGCCTACCCTATCTTGAAAGAATTTGGCTTTAGTGCTACTTTATTTATTTCTACACAATTTATTGAGTCTGGTGATAAAAAGGCAGTCACTTGGGGACAGGTCAAAGAAATGGTCTCCGATAGTACTGTCGATATTCAATGTCATGGTAAAACACACCGTGATTTGAGCGACTGGAAAACCAATGAATCATTTACTGGCTACGTGCAAGCAATAAACCAGGACATATCAATGTCAAAACAAACCATTAATGACAAACTTGGAAAACCAATTACCGCTTTAGCCTACCCATTTGGCAAAACTAACCCATTAGTGGTCGAGCTTTTAAAAAAGCAAGGTTATAAAACTGCATTTACGGTCAAGAGAAAGTCTAACCCATTCTATCAACAAGATTTTCTGCTTAATCGTTCTATGATTTTTGGGACTACGAGTATCAACAAATTTGCAAAAAACCTCAAGTTTTTTGAACAGTTTTCAATTGCTAAGCCGGAACCTATTGATACATTACCTTCATTAGCCTCTCTCGCTGCAGAAAATCCGCAAGATTATGAAGATAAAAAGCAGTGGAGAACTGCTCGCCTCGCCTGGAAGCTGCATCGCGACTCTTTATTAATGCAAAGGCAGATATTGGCCAATGCGAGCCCAGACTCCAGTGCAAAGTTACGTTCTTTGAAAAAAGATATTGCAGATGCGCAATATAAAATTGAGTATTTAACGTTTAAACTGAATGATATTGCAAAGCAGCAATATCAAACGGCAACCCATGCTGGACATAATACTCAGGCCAAGAGGTTATTGCTACGCGCATTACTTAACAATCCTGATAATCATGATGCAATCAATTTTTTTAAAAGCGATATGGGAAAACTAAACCCAATTAGCTATCAGGTTAAAGAAAATGATAGTTTTGCCTCTATTGCCAGACAGTTGTATAGCGATGCAGATAAAGCCATACTCATTCCTTTATTTAACGATAATATCAGCAATGAAAATGACCTGGTTGCAGGCAAAATATTATCATTACCAGCAGCCCCCATCAGAGTAAAAAGAAAACCCAAGGCAAATACTAAGCGTTGTCATATTAGCTTAACAAAACCAGCCGGCCAGCTGGCAGATGATTATTATTCCAGGGCACTTGAACACTTTGATCATGATCATATTTCCCAAGCAATAAAAAATTTGAAAATAGCGATTTGTTTAAGCCCTGAGCATGATCAGGCTAAAGAAATGTTAGATATGTTAAAAGACTTATAGGCTACAAACTTAGGCTACCCGCTTAAAACGGGACAGGTCTCTTGTAAAACAAGTAGGGTGCGCAGTTTTTTTTGCCCACCATCAAGGCTGAACCACGGTGGGCAGAAAAGATTGCCCACCCTACACGTTATAAACTGTCCCGTCTTAAATGGGTAGCCCAAACTCTTAAAACGGAACACCCTTTATATTATAGGCAATTTAAAGATGTAGCTTGCGGGTGAGGCACGAACCCCAACAAAATATACGCAACCGTTCAGATCCCCCTTTGCAAAATAGGAGTTGAAGAGCTTTTTTCTAATAAAACCTCCCCTGCCATCATCACAATACTGGGCGAATCCTGCTTCTCATTCTCACTTTATCCTTATTTTACGGCTCTAATCAGCTTGACCAAATGCGAACTTTCTGGCAAAACGTCTACCTTAGAAAATCCACAAGCCTGCACTGTCTCAACAGTTTTCCGGTTTATATTTGCTCCAACTAAACGCACAGTAACTGGGTTTAGCAGATGCATGAGTGCAGCAAAGAATTTATGGGTACTTAATACATGCTCTAGTAACAATACTTCACCACCTGGTTTACACACCCTTTTTAATTCCAGTAAGCCTTGTTTTGGTTCCGGCACTGAACAGAATAAAAAAGTAGCGATAACACTATCAAAATGATTATCTGGATAATCTAATTGTTGTACATCCATAATAGATAAGTCGACACTCACTCCTAGGCGTTGCCGTTTGTTTTCTGCTTGCTTGATCATGGCTGGACTAAAATCAATTGCGCTTATTGTTTTAGCCGGATAGTATGGGAAATTTTTTCCTGTACCAACCCCTGCCTCAAGAATTTTTTCACCTATGAGTTTTTTCCAGATAATGGTTCTTAAATCACCTAGCATCATCTTTTCCATCATGCCTTCGATTTTGTCAAAGTAAGGGGCAATACGGTCGTAACGTTTTTTAATTATATCTGTTTCATTTGCCATAGATGATGAGCCTCTTGATTGGGAAATTATATAAAATGCATAGGCAATTTGGCTACCCACTTAAGACGGGACATACAGTAGGAGCGACACACTTTTAACTATTGTACTCCTGCATAAGCATGAGACAAAATAACATGTGCATTGTCCACCAACCTGAGCCTCAAATATGCACAAGATCTGTGTAGGTTGTGGGTGAGGTACAAAGCCCAACATAATACAGCTAGCTATCTCACTGATGCTAGGGGTGTTTTTCGATTGTGCTATTCTTATGTTGGGGTTCGTGCCTCACCCACAACCTACACTTAAATAATAAGGGAGAT
>CAZLLL010000458.1:0-3267 GCA_964560255.1 uncultured Methylomonas sp. | reverse complement strand
ACCGGCATTGTTGTGATTTTTTTTGCGACGAAAACCTGTTACAACTTACGTTAGATACTTATTTTAATCACTTGTAGCAAGTTGATTATTAATGAATTATACCTTCACGCCAAAAGGAAAAGAACCCTTTAAACTTGGCAGAATATGGCCGCTTATTGCCCTCAGGTGACAGGCTTGAAAGTTTACGCAGCCTGATTAATTATTTATAGGTTTTGAATATAGCAGGGAGGTCAATCTGGTGTTAAAAAAACAACAAGTCCCCACGGTTCGGCTCGGAAACCATGGTCAACTAGGCTGGACAAGTTGGCTGAAAGCGAGTAAAAGAGTAATGAACACAAATGATCTATACCTCAATATAGGAGAAAAGGTATGACTGATATTAGTCGCACTGCCTTGTTTGGCAAATTAAATAACTTGGCGTATAAAGGCATAGAAAGTGCTACAGTTTTCTGCAAAATGCGCGGTAATCCCTATGTTGAACTACTGCACTGGCTACACCAGATATTGCAGTTACAGGATTCAGACCTGCATCGCATCATCAAGCATTTTGCGCTTAACCCTGCGTATTTAGCGCGAGATTTCACCAATTCATTAGATCGCTTACCGGCAGGCTCGACCTCCATATCTGATTTTTCCGCTCATGTAGAACAAACTGTTGAACAAGGCTGGCTGTATGCTAGTTTAATGTATGGTAGTAATCAGGTACGTACCGGACACTTAATTATTGGTATCGTCAAAACATCTGAATTACGCAATATACTCAATAGTATTTCCCCTGAATTTAAAAAGATAAATACAGATACCTTATTAGAAGAATTTAATAATATTGTTTCAGGCTCCCCAGAAGAAGCTATGCATGCACAAGATGGCAGTGCTCTTGCAGGTAATGCCGGCCCAGGCGAAGCCTCAGGCGCTATCCCTCCTGCCCAGATGGGTAAACAAGCCGCTTTACAACAGTTCTCAACAGACTTAACAGCCGCCGCACGTAACGGTGAAATTGATCCGATAGTGGGTCGCGATAATGAAATCAGGCAGATCATAGATATATTAATGCGCCGTCGGCAAAACAACCCGATATTAACGGGCGAAGCAGGCGTAGGAAAAACAGCAGTCGTTGAAGGCTTTGCATTACGAGTCGCTGCAGGCGATGTACCAGAGCCCTTGCAGGATATTAGTATCAGAACGCTAGATTTAGGATTACTACAGGCGGGTGCCAGCATGAAGGGCGAATTTGAAAACCGCCTGCGTCAGGTTATAGAAGAAGTGCAAGCCTCAGAAAAGCCTATTATTTTATTTATCGACGAAGCTCATACATTAATCGGAGCTGGGGGAGCTGCGGGTACAGGTGATGCTGCCAACCTGCTCAAACCTGCACTTGCACGTGGAACTTTGCGCACCATCGCCGCAACCACCTGGGCAGAGTATAAAAAATATTTTGAAAAAGACCCCGCCTTAACTCGTCGCTTTCAAGTCATCAAGATAGACGAACCCGATGATCAAAAAGCCTTGCTAATGATGCGCGGTGTAGCCGGTGTTATGGAACAGCATCACCAGGTTCTATTACTTGATGAAGCACTGGAAGATTCGGTCAAATTATCACATCGCTATATACCCGACAGACAGCTTCCCGACAAAGCTGTCAGTGTACTGGATACTGCCTGTGCGCGTGTTGCCGTCAGTCAATGTGCTGTCCCGGCCGAAGTCGATGACAGTCGCCGACGCATAGAAGCACTTAATGTAGAGGCGAGTATCATAGCCCGAGAATCATCTGTAGGCGTTGATGTCGCTGAACGTCAAACGGCAGTGGAAGAAAAACTAGCTGAAGAGCAAGAGCGATTAAAAGCGCTAGAAGAACGCTGGTTAGAGGAAAAAACGCTGGTCGAAGAAATACTCTTGTTACGGGGCAAATTAACAGCTGCAAATCTCACCACACCAGAAGCTGAAAATTCTTCTGAAAAAAATATAGAAAATAGCGTAACCAAAAAGCCTGATAACACTGAATCAGAAGAAAATAGCACAGTCACAACAGCATTAGATTCAGTACAACGTGATGAACATATACAACAACTCAAAGACCTACAACAAAAACTCACCGAATTACAAGGTGAGCAGCCCTTAATGTTCCCCACTGTAGATAGTCAAGCCATCGCAACCGTCATCGCCGACTGGACGGGTGTTCCGGTAGGACGAATGGTTAAAAATGAAATAGCGGCAATATTAACACTAGGCGAAACCCTTAACCAACGTGTGATAGGCCAGCGCCATGCCCTTGACATGATCGCCAAACGGGTGCAGACCTCACGCGCTAGTATGGATAACCCTGGTAAACCCATCGGCGTATTTCTGTTATGTGGTACTTCCGGTGTTGGTAAAACTGAAACGGGTCTGGCACTCGCAGAAGCTCTCTATGGCGGTGAAGAAAATATCATCACCATCAATATGAGTGAATATCAGGAAGCACACTCAGTCTCTACTCTGAAAGGTTCGCCTCCTGGCTATATAGGCTACGGCGAAGGCGGAGTACTCACCGAGGCCGTACGGCGTAGACCCTATAGTGTTATCTTGCTGGATGAAGTCGAAAAAGCCCACCCAGATGTTCACGAAATCTTCTTTCAGGTCTTTGATAAAGGCTGGATGGAAGATGCAGAAGGCCGGTTTATAGACTTTAAAAACACCATCATCCTGCTAACCTCCAATGCCGGTACTGAACTGATTACTAATCTATGTAAAGATCCGGAATTAATGCCTGATCCTGAAAGCATCGCTAAAGCCTTGCGCGACCCTCTGTTAAAAATATTCCCGGCCGCCCTACTCGGCAGGCTCGTCACTATCCCCTACTACCCACTCAGCGACGAAATGCTGCAAACCATTATTAAGTTACAGTTGGGGCGTATCGAAAAGCGTGTAATGGAAAATCATAGTATTCCATTTAGTTATGATAAAGAGGTTGTTACACTAATTGCAGAACGCTGTACTGAACTGGAAAGCGGAGCTAGAGTGGTTGATGCGATACTAACCAATACCGTATTACCCACCATCAGCCAGGAATTTTTAACTAAAATGATTGCAGGGGATAATATATCAGCGATTAAGATAAGTGCTAAAGACAGTGAATTTAATTATCAGTTTGAATAATAACCTTACATAATTTTGGCTACCAACTTAAGGCGGGAAGATTAGGTAGGGTGCATAGGAATGGGAATCAAATAACTTGTGCATTCTGACTTGTCTTTTTGTTCGCCTTCTGCGTTGCGGAAACAGTTACGT
>CAZLLL010000457.1:0-3291 GCA_964560255.1 uncultured Methylomonas sp. | reverse complement strand
AAGAAAACTCCCCAGAAACTCAAAAGTAAAAAAGTGCTTACAAACTTGGTTAAGAAAGCATTTTACACTTCAGAAGAAACTAAGGGAGATGGAAAAAAATAATCATCCAATCTTGTTGGTCTTTTTGTCCGTCTTTAGCGGTGTCGTAACAGTTACGTAGCTTGCTACGCGCCCGTTACGACACCACTAAAGACAAACAAAAATCCTACCCAATATCGGACGATTATTTATTTCCAGATCCCTAACTTCTCACCCTTTGCTGGTCAGTAGTGATATTATCGAATCACTTTTTGGAAACTTTAAGCATATTATTGAGAGAAGTCCACAGGCAGATATGAACCGTACAGTGCTGCTTATCCCTGCATTGTGTGGGAAGTTGACGGGTAGCACCATAACACAGGCATTAAGACAGACATCCCAGGCTGATATTAAAGCATGGGAGAAAAAACATATTTCTTATACAGTGCGAAAAAAACGGCATGCATTTTTTAATGGAAATGATAGCCAAAATACGGGAAATATTTAGGCAGACTAAAAGGTGCTTTTCGACAGCCTAGGGCTACTCCTGCATCACTGGTTAATAAGGCTGGAGAAAAACCTTTTTCCAAAAGAGCCTGATAATGGTGTGACCATTCATCTGCACTTCTTTGATTGACACGTTCAATTCTTAAAATGGCAGAACTGATAGGGTCAACAGTTATTAATTAACTACCACGTTTTATAAGCGGGGTAGTTAATTTTTTAAAAACCCCCGCACTTTTAATCGCACCCGATATGGATGGTATTCTTAAAATATTAAATTCATTTTTAAAATTACTCTATAGTTTGGCTTGGCGTTTTTTTAATTTATCTCGTGTTATTCAATTACCTGCAATATCTCTTGCCACAATGCTTGATAGGCATCTGTAGAGCGACTCTTTTTTGCATAAGCAGCTAATGGCATGCGCTCCCAGCCCATGCGTTCTATATCGCTGGCATAAGGAATGGTGCTTGTTAAAATATCCTGATGTTTTTCACTTAAAGTCTCCATGATTTCGCGGTGCATTTTTTTGCGTCTATCTGCCATGGAGAAAAAGGGAATAAGTTGCAGGTGTTTTAATTTATTATCTTTTATGTATTTTTTTAATTGTTCTAGTGTGCGTAATGATAGAGTTGTTGGAATAATCGGCGATAGCAATATTTCTGAGGCTTCAAAAATAGCTTCTGATAAGAGTGAAATGTTCGGTGGGCAATCCAGAAAAATAAAATCATACTCTTGTGTTAATGGCTTGAGTAATTTTTTCAGTCTTTGTGTGGGTTTTTTGCGGGTATCCAGTACTAAATCTAAGTTGCGAAAAGAAAAGTCGGCTGGCAGCAAATCTAAATTTTCAAAATCGGTTGCTTTAATTAAGCCATCTAATTCACGCTCTCCAGCAATCAACTCTTTACTGCCGCCTTTCACTTTTGGTTTAATTCTAAAATAATAACTGCTGGCTCCTTGCGGATCCAAGTCCCAAACCAAGGTTTTATAATTATTTTGTGCGGCTAAGTAGGCTAGGTTAACTGCGGTAGATGTTTTACCTACGCCGCCTTTAATATTGTATGTTGCAATTATTTTCATGGCTGCTTTTGGGTGCTTTAATGGCTAAACAAGGTTTTAAATATGGCTTGGTTTTTAGTTTGTTTAAACTGAGAAAATTGTTCAGCAAAATCATTGCGGGCTGTACACTTCATGCTATCTAGATATTGAATTAATACACCCATGGCTAAGAAAGTATTGCTGGCGACATTATTTTCCATCATTTCTGCACTGAAATGTTTGATGTTGTTTTCCTGAATTTCGTAATCCTGAAAATCGCCTAATACAGACTGAAAGCCTTTTAAGGCGCGTAATAATACTTTCATATCTTTGACAGGGTACATGTCTTGGAAAAACTCCATTAAATAGCGTAGTTTTTTACAGGTTTTTCTTAAATTATGTAATGCTTCTGCAGGCGAAGATTCGTTAATTGCATTACCTTCTGCTAGTACTCTTTTAAACACTTTCCATATGCGCTGGTCGGCTAATGCTTTAATAGGCATTTTAGCATTACTGCCTTTTTCTTTTACTACAGTCGGTTTTTTTAAATATTGATCCCAAGCGGTTAGTTGTTTGCGGTATTGAGAGCTAGACAGTTTTTCAGCAAGTTCTTGTTGTGCGGCAACTTGTTTTTGTTTTAGGAATTCGTATAAAGGTACTAGGTCAGCCTGTAGTGTTTCTGGTAGAGCAGCCTGATATTGCTGATAACTTAATAAGTAAACATCCAAATCCCGAGTATCTCCAGTAATTTGCCCAAGCCATGCAAAAAAAGCGGCATGCTTAGCAGTTACTTTTGGTGGTAAGGTATTTTTGATTTGACTAAGGCCTGCACGAGTACGTCTGATAGCAACCCGGTAATCATGTAAAAATTCGGTATCAATATCAGCAATGGTACTTGTTTCATTGTTTTGAATGGCACTTAATAATTGTCGATAAATAATAATGCTAGCTTTGTCTGCGCGCATTTTTGGGTCAAGTTTAATAGCAAGTTTTGAACTATAGTCTTTAGGTTGTCGCCCTTGCAGTTGTAATGCTGCCTTTAAAGCGCTGCCGTCTGTTAGCGTGAGTTTTAAAGAGTTTTCTAATAAATAGCTGATACTTGTTGCTGCTTTATTGTAGCCTTTTAAGGGATGTAGGCTAACGCGGTTTGCGAGTGTTTCATATTCATCTAGAGTAATGCGCAGTACTATTTTTTGGTCTTTATTTAAAACATTTAAGCGATAAACTTGATAGGGTAATGAGCATAATGGCAATAAAGCGCGCATTTCTATTTGAGTTGCCAAGCGAGTTTTGAAGCGCCCATCACGAAATTGGCCAGAGAATTGCGGTACATCTTGCTGCTCTTCCAGAGCAAGGCATTCCCCAGTCAGTCTATCTATCAGAGTAATATGCGAGCTTGTTTTGGATTGGTTTAATTCACATACAATATCAGCATTGTACAAGCGCCAATCAAAGCTATCATAGTAGGTTTTAATTGTGTACTGTTGTGCATCAATATAAAAATTATTTTTTTTGCTTAACTTCTTTAAGAATTTTTCTGCAGTTAAACTTTCAGGTAATTCAAAGTGTAACGGTGTTGTTGGCATGGTGTGATTCAATTGGGTTAGGTCAAATAGTGTCAATCAGCATACTAACATGTAAAGATGGCTAGAATTATGACAAGTTTATAAATAAGGGAAATGGAAAAAAATAATCATCCAATCTTGTTGGTCTTTTTGTCCGTCTTTAGCGGT
>CAZLLL010000456.1:0-3310 GCA_964560255.1 uncultured Methylomonas sp. | reverse complement strand
AAAAAAAATCGACCTATGCCATCGCTGAATTATTGACTGCCTGTCTAGCCATGTATCTGTTTAAAGCCGAATCACGTAATGGACTCAATAATTTACGTGAAGACCTTCGGTTTGAAAAAAATTATCAGCGCCTCTTTACTGGATACCGCGTATTTTGGAGGAATACTTAAGCACATATGAACATGATCTGGCATCAAGTGCCCTTCAAGAATTTCTACCTCCTTATGCTTCGCAAGCTCATGAAATATCTCTCCAAGATGCTTCCTGATTGGGCCGTACAGTAATTTCTTACGTCTCTTTGGAATAAAGACAACAGGGTACTTGCAATCCCACCGTGTATGACTCAAACTCTTATACTCTCTCATAAATTGTTACTCCTTATCTCGTGGTTGAGATTCAGAGCGTGACCTAAACCGTGGTAAAGGTCAAACCTATGTGAGTCCCCCGGCAAAGCCGGGGGTTTACTTTTAATTAATTATGACGCAGTATTGTTGTTTGCCTTCAAGGCGCGGTAACAGGCGCATAGCTGGCTACGTAACTGTTTCCGCAACGCAGAAGGCGAACAAAAAGACAAGTCAAAATGCACACGTTATTTGATTCCCATTCCTATATAACCACAAACTATTTTACAGAGATATTATAAAGCTATTCTCTTATCAGTTAATTTAACCAACATCAATAAGTTATCGGTATTATTCAACAAGACTATTTTCTTACAAGTATTTTTGACAAAACACTACGTTTTAGGCTATTATCCCATCTCTTTGTCATCCAATATTAAACTTTAAAGAGCTTCGAAAATGAAAAGAACTTACCAACCCAGTAAAATCAAGCGCGCCCGTACTCATGGTTTTCGTGCAAGAATGGCGACAACAGGCGGTCGTAAAGTGATTAATGCACGTAGAGCAAAAGGTCGCCATACACTCGCTCTTTAAGCGTTGGCACAGAAAGCCGCGTGTTTTCCACCGCAAGTACGGTTAAGAGAACCTGCAGAATTTAAACGTGTTTTTGCTAACCCGGAAAGATCGACCGATAAATATTTTACAGTACTTGCAATTGTGAATGAACTGGATCATCCACGATTAGGTCTTGCTATTGCAAAAAAAAATATTCGACGTGCGGTTGATAGAAATAAAATCAAACGATCTGCGCGGGAAAGCTTTAGATTACAACAGCATCAGATAAGTAATCTCGATTTTGTTGTTATGGCACGCAGGGAAGCGGCAACAGCTAACTTAAAAACACTACAAGCCTCATTAGATAAGCACTGGCTTAAGCTAATCAAGCAATGCGCACCACTCTCATAGCCTTACTCAGGTTTTATAAGTATTTTATAAGCCCTTTGCTAGGAAACCACTGCCGCTTTCATCCCTCTTGCTCAAGCTATGCTATGCAAGCAATTTCAATACATGGCGCAATAGCTGGCTCATATCTGACAATAAAACGATTATTACGATGTCATCCCTTTTATCACGGTGATATTGATGATCCTGTACCCCAAAAAACTGGTAAGTAAAAATGGAGAATATAAGGTTTGTACTCATCGTCATTCTTGCGATGATTTCATTAATGTTATGGGAAGCATGGCAAAAGGACTATGGTCCACAGCCAGAAGCTTCTGCTCAAACAGCCATTGATGCAAATGGCAACCCTATTATTATAGGTACGGAAGATAATCAGACTAATTCTGAGCTGCCATTATCTCAAGAGATAGCAAACAATATTATTACTGTTACTACAGATGTTTATCGTCTTGAAATAGATACACAAGGTGGAACACTCCGTAACCTTGACTTGTTAGATTATTCTGTTGTCAAAGGTGAAGACTTAAAAGTACGTTTATTTGATAGCAGCCCTGAAAAGCTATTTTTAGGGCAAAGTGGACTATTAAGTAGTGGTACCTCAACAAAACTACCTAATCATAATATTGAGTTAAGTTCTGCAAAATCAAGCTATCAGCTTAATGAGGGTGAAAACACACTGGAAGTACCCTTAACATGGACAGATAGTAATGGCTTATTCTATACCAAAACATACACTTTTACGCGTGGTAGTTACGCCATTAAATTAGCACAAAAAGTAGAAAACAACTCCTCTCATGACTGGACAGGAAGACAATATACTCAACTATTAAGAATACCGCATTCTGACGGAAAAGGAAATACGTTTATTCGTACCTTTTCGGGCGGGGTTGTTTATACAGAAGAGGAAAAGTACCAAAAAATTGACTTCGACGACATGGCAGAAGAAGACCTGAAAACCAAGTCTGTGGGTGGTTGGTCTGCAATGATTCAACATTATTTTGCCACTGCCTGGGTACCACCTGCTGCTGATGAAGCACATTATTTTACTAAAGAATTAAGTAATTCACGATTTGTGATTGGTTCTTATTCGGAACTGACAACGGTAGCAGCGAATAGTAGTGCAGTATTTAATAGCCAATTATTTGTCGGCCCCAAAATCCAGCCAATGATGGAAAAGCTTGCACCAGGCCTGGAATTAACTGTAGATTACAGCTGGCTTACCATTGTTGGTAAACCTATTTATGCTTTGCTAAACTGGATCCATGATAATGTAGTGGCTAATTGGGGTTTTGCCATTATGGGCGTGACTCTTTGTATTAAAGCAATATTTTTTCCATTATCAGCAGCTAGCTATAAATCAATGGCTAAAATGCGAAAATTACAACCTCGCCTAGCCCAGTTAAAAGAGAGCTATGGTGATGACAGACAGCGCTTTAATCAGGAAATGATGGATTTATACCGTAAGGAGAAAGTAAATCCGATGGGTGGCTGCTTACCTATTATGGTACAGATTCCAGTTTTTATTTCCTTATACTGGGTTTTGATTGAAACAGTCGAGCTAAGACAGGCTCCTTTCATACTTTGGATTCATGATTTATCAGTCAAAGATCCCTTCTTTGTTCTACCTGTCATCATGGGAATCACCATGTTTCTACAACAAAGATTAAACCCTGCTCCGGTTGACCCTTTGCAAGCGAAAATCATGCGCATGTTCCCTATTGTCTTTACAGTATTCTTTTTGTTCTTCCCGGCAGGTCTGGTTTTATACTGGGTGACGAATAATACTTTATCGATTATGCAGCAATGGTATATCACTAACAAAATTGTTGGCAAAGAATAATAACATACTTAATTAAATCAAAAAAGCCGAATCAGCATTCAGCCGATTCGGCTTTTTTATTTTAGGAAAACAAACGAATTGTAGCCGTTCAGCCCCCCTCCTTATCAAGGAGGGGTTAGGGAGCTGGAAATAAATAATCGTCCAATATTGGGCAGGATTTTTGTTC
>CAZLLL010000455.1:0-3315 GCA_964560255.1 uncultured Methylomonas sp. | reverse complement strand
GCAAACAAAAATACTGTGTCATAATTGCACAACTTATTCAATTCCCATTCCTTAATAAGGCTAGAATCTAAGCAACAGGAGCTTTTAGATAAGATTGAAAGTATTCCATGCGGTTCTGCTGATAATTTAGGGAAATTAGCAGCAAAAAATGAGTTTATTGATGGGCATAAACGTTATTGTTTAGTTAAAAATCCTAGTATTACAGTAGAAGGGGGTAAGATTTTCAGTTATTTATTTATTGAAAATGGAACGGCACAAGTGATTATTGATGTCAGGGATGATTTTTTTTCTGGTTGTTGTGTTTTTCTTAGAGCAATTATGTTTGATACGATGCAATTTGGCTTTGACAGTGAAGGGACTTTTATTGAACAAACTAGCTTGTCAGAAGTTGATTTAAATAATGAGTATATTCTTAAATTATCTGCAGAGGGCGTTGTGGATCGAAATTATTAAAAGCAATGTTGTAACCGTTCAGTCCCTCTCCTTATTAAGGAAGGGTTAGGAACGTGCACGAAATAACTTGTGCAACTTGCTTGTCTTTTTATCCGTTTTCAGCGTTGTATAAATAGTTACGTAGCTTGCTATGCGCCTATTTATACGCCTTGAATACGAATAAAAATACTGCGCCAGTTGCTCAACTAGGGAAGGTTTTATTAGGAAATCTTTGCTCAATCCATGTTTTCCAGAGAGAAGATGAACAATAACGGTTTTAGTTGTGCGGACTTAAATTTATAATTCAAAGGACATTCAAATGAAAAAAAATATTTTATTACTCATGGGCTGTTTAGGTATTTCAGCACATGTAAATTCTGCGGTATTAGAGCCGATACCGAATACCAGCGAAGAAACAGATGCCAGTTTTACCTATAGTCTTACTAATACAAAGGCTCAATTAAGTAATACCTATACGACGGGTGAAGCTATCAATCTACAATTCACACTCAATGTGAAAAGTGAGGATGTAGGGAAAACAGGCCATCTCTACTTAGTCGCGCTTCACAATAGCCGCTGGTATCAAAAAACAGCAGGCGGTAAGTGGCAGCGATGGGATCAACAACCGAATTCATTATCACCTTACCTAAGTAAAACGCTGGAAAAGCAGGAGATTATACGCGCTCTTAAAGAAAATACTTTATCCAAAGGTGAGTTTCTAGTCTATGGAGGATATCAAGCTGGGCAGGATGCACCGATTTTCTATAATAATACACCCGCTTCTTTACTGGTTTTTGATCAAGCCAATGCAGCGTTACATAAAGTTAAAAATAACTCACTACTGGCCAGCTATTTAGCGCATGGTGCAGTCACAAATAATGGTTTTCCTACAAGAGATGATTTTTCAGGGTCTGAGTTATCCACTACATTATCCACTACGGCAAGTGCTTTTACGTCAGTTTCACAAACTAATCTACAAGAAAATGATGTTGATGAAGCAGATCGCATCAAAACAGATGGACAGCAGTTATATGTGTTAGAAAGTTGTGAGATCAATTCGGCAAACCAGTGTATCAGTGCATACGGTATTCAGGCATCGCCTGCCAGCAATACCTTATTGCAAAAGCTTGATATTAAGGCGAATAATTCCTATAAGGCAGGAATGTATCTAACTGAAATTGACGATAAAAAGCATCTAATTTATCAGGGAGATTCATCAAATTATGGTATCTATAATATATGGTACTCATCTTATTATTGGCAGAATACGCAGGCAGATATTAAAATTATTGATGTCAGTCAAGCTGACAGTATGCAAGTTAATACACATATAACGTTGGACACCGCCATACTTTCCAGTCGTTTGATTGACGGTGTATTGTACTTAATCACTCGAAAAAACGCATATTACGTTTATCCAGAAATTGTTCGACCGGTCGATACAGAAGAATTTCCTAGTGATCCCATTGTGAGTCCCGCAGTGCCTGAAAACCAGTCTATAGATGATTTGTTACCAACGATTTCATTTAATGATGGTGCAGAAAAGGTGCCCGTGTTAAAGGCAACTGATTGTTATATTCCAAACCAGGTCAGCGGCAAGCCAGTTGATAATACGATTATTACCATTACGGCCATCCCTGTGGATAACCCTAAAGCACATTATTCCAGCTGTATTGTGGGTGCAGTTGATACTTTTTATATGTCCTCTAAGGCATTATATTTGGCGACTAGCCGCTATCCTTATAACATTGAAGGAAATACTATTAACTTTGCACCTGAAAGTTTTGCAATGAGTACTGAAATACATAAGTTTTCATTAGCCGAAGGCGCTTTAGATTATCGTGGTTCTGGTACTGTCGCAGGACATTTAGGGTGGGATGCTAATAAACAACCTTTTCGAATGGGAGAATATCAGGATGTATTAAAAGTTGCCACATCAAAAGGAAACACCTGGGGTGATAGTTCTACGACCAGCGTGAGTGTTTTACGCGAAGCGGAAGAAGGACAGTATCTTGAGGAAATTGCATTTATTGATAATCTGGGTAAGCCTGGTGAGCGCTTATTTGCGGCACGGTTTATTAAAAATCGTGGTTATTTAGTGACTTTTAAGCAAACTGATCCACTGTATGTCATAGACTTTACTGAGCCTGAGCAGCCTGCTGTGCTGGGTGAATTGGAGATTAATGGCTTTTCTGATTATTTGCATCCTATCGGAGATAATTATTTACTAGGCATAGGCAAAGATGCGGTGCCGAACGAAAATCCAGATTTTGGTGCTTTCTATCAGGGCGTTAAATTGTCGTTATTTGATGTATCAAGTGCTGAAAACTTACGTGAAGTAGATAGTGTGGTTATTGGTAAACGGGGGACAGAGTCTGCTGTGCTCTACGATCATCATGCGTTAGCATGGCTACCTTCTACTGAGGGTGACTTGGCGACATTGGCGATTCCCATTCAGTTAAATCAGGAACAGAGCTCATACTCATATCCTCAGGATTTTAGTCATCCTGGCGCTTTTTACGGATGGACACATACCGGTTTGTATACTTTTAGCATTAATACGGGCTCCAATCCTGGTATTGAAATAGCAGGAAAATTAATTGCAGATACTCCTCCCGATGAATGTAATCAGCTAGGTAACTATTGCTCCTTTAGAGGGCAGAGGGTAGATAATGATAGAGCCGTGATTCAAGAAGAGACGGTGCATTATATTCATAACAATGCGGTTATTTCTTCGGCTATTGCTGATTTAGAGTAGTTATCTGGTATCCTGTTTAAATCCTTTGCTAATTGAATAATTATTTTGATTCTACCGTCTTTCATCATGTCTAGGGTAAAAATAATTATTTAATATTTTTCATAGCATTCAACTGGTTAATGATT
>CAZLLL010000454.1:0-3319 GCA_964560255.1 uncultured Methylomonas sp. | reverse complement strand
TTGTCTTTTAAATTGACAATTATTGCAACTTTTTCAGGGGTAGGTGAACGGTTACAGGAAAAGAACCACTTTCTTTACGTTGTACAGTTACAATTTTTGTTGGCCTATACGAACATTAGCGATACAGGATGGTTCGAAAAAAATGAAGCGAACACTGGCGATGGCAGTAGGATTAACGGATCATCTTTGGTCGATTGAGGAGTGGGTTACGTACTAGGCTGTCGAAGCCCTCATATTAGAGTCTATTTTATACTCTCATTTTTTTACTTTATAATACCCATATATTTTAAATAAAAACAATATATTACAGTAAGTTTGAGAAGATAAATTATGGGAAAAAAAAGTCACAAATAAAGTAATTTATGTGCCTGATAAAAATATTATTTTATTGTAAGTTATTGATTGTTTTTAAAAAGAACGCTAAAAAACACTGTTTTTAGGCAAAAATAATAATTAAGCCATTGAAAATTATGATTTAATGCCTTACTTCGACAGCCTAGTTACGTACCCGATGCTCATGAACAGTCAATAGAACACACCACCGATTTCTCTAGAGCCTGAGTAATAACTTGAAAATATGTAAATCTAAAAAACCCTGTATTACATTGATTTTAAATATAAATATGACTTTCCGTTCCGGCACTACTTAGCTCGCCCCACTTTAGTTTCTTCAATCTCTGCTTGTAATTGCAGGCGTTTTTTATCTAATTCCAGTAACTCAATCTCTCTGCGCAGATAAATATCAGAATTTCTGGTCATCTTATAGTGTTGTTCCTGCCTTTCTAGATGTTCTTTATCCAGGTGCTTTTTATTTGCAATGGTCATCTCAATCTTTTTTTGCTCCTGTTGGTATTCATATTGCAACTGCAACTCATTTCTTTTAGCTTTTGCTGTTAACCAGCGAGCTTGTTTCTGTTCATATTTTTCAATTTTCGCTTCCAGTGCTTGTTGTTTTAATAATGCCTGATGTGTTATCTGTTCAGATTGTATCTGTTGCTCAGAAGATCGAATCAGTTCAGCTTGTTGCTGCTTTTGCTTTAGCCCAGATTGCAAAGAAATTTCTTGCAAGCGGTTTTCATATTGCACTTTATCTGCATGTAAACGCGCTTCAATCTCAAATTGTTTTTGTTGTTGCTGTTTCTGTTCTTTTAAAAAACGCATTTGGTGATCTGCTCCTTGAGCTTGCTTTACTCGCTCTAACTCGGCATTTTTTTCAAGATTCTCTAATTGTATTTGCTTATGTTGTAGTTTCTGTTGCTGTTCTTGCTGTTGCTGGCGAAATAATTCTTCTCTATTCTGCTCAGCGACCTGATAATTTTTTTTCAGAACACTCAGATAAATACCTTCTTTACCTAACTGTACGTCAGGAAACTCTGCAAAGGATGCCTTCACTGTACAAACTGACTGTGACTGAATATTTTCTAACATCAACATTTCACTCACGGCTAAAGCAATCGACTTCTCAATGTTATTCAGTCCTGTATGCACCCATGAATCATCTTGTAAATTGAGTAGTTCATTATTAATCAAGTCAATAATGTTTGCATGATAGCTACTTTTTATATATTCATTAATTTCGGACAAAATTTCCAGCTGGCTCTGAGCGTAGGCAAATGTTGCCTGAAAACGAATATCCAGTCGCACACTGATAGAGCAAAAACCATCAAAAAGCTGAATATTCTCATTAAGCGGCCAGTCCTCAATAAGTAAGGGATACAGGGTATGATAAAAACGCTTAATAAATTTTGCCGGACGTAAAAATAGCTTGCGATAAGCCCCAAACTTACTGAACACGACTTGCCGCTCAACATCAAAATTGGCTATCCATACATCAGTTCCGGGCTCTCGGTCAGTCTCTAAAGTTCCATCAATTAGCCATTGATCAATTGCAGTGCCTGAATTATTCATCATTATCAATTTTCTGAGCAGCTCTTAGCTGTGCTTCTGCACGTAGCTTGTTAATTCTATCGCCCATTTTTTCAGAAATTAAAGGGTATAAATTAGGTGCAAATTCAACTGTTCTATGGTCAATCTTGCGTAAAAAACCACGACTTAATAGCAATCCCACTGCAAACATTCTGGACCAGTCAGAATAACGCCTCGCTTTTTCTATTTCCGTTTTTTCTATGATCATTTCCAGTTCATCATTTTCATTAATTCGAAACTGGCTGAATTGTCTTAAACATTCAAAAACAATTTCTTCTTCCTCTTCGGTCAACGGGCCAGGTGCTGTAAACTCCAGACGATATGAAAGTAACACGGTAAAAAAATCGACCATCGCCGCACAACCAAATGCAAACAAGGAAAATCTCTGCCACATCGCCAGAGTTGGCTGAACGTCTTCTACAAACTGTTTATACGTTAAAATCATCGGTGGTTCCGGTAGTGATTTGCCGAACTGAGCCGAAAGTAGATTGACTTTTAATTGCACCTCCTGGAAACTTGTTAGTAAAGCATAATAAGCATTTTCGACATTATCAGCAACATCCAGATTAACCAGGTTAATTTGTAAGTTCTGAATACTTTTATCTAATGCAGAAAACTCTACTTTTAATTCAGCCAGAGCCTGTTTTTTTGCTTGATATATTTCATTATAACGTCGCCAAAATGGCCCTTCACCCACCTCATTTCGATAGGCGGGCACTATTTCGGGATGCGTACCAAAATAGGCCTGAGAGACTTCAATAGAAGCCTGCTCAAGTAAGGCAGTCTGCTGCGCTAGCAATTTACTTTTAGTCATCAATACCTGATCCAGGTAGTTTTTTAAATCTTGTCTTATATGGTTTAAACGTTCTATATGTATGCTACTCTTTTCTGATATTTCATAAAATTTAAAATATGAAAATGATACTGAGGCGGATAAAGCGATCAGAAGGGAGCACAAAACCGAAAAATAACGCGTGCGATTTGCTTTCCAGTGTATACCGGCAAGCTCCAGTGAACAAATCACCACAATCGACTGAATGGCAATCGTGATGACTAAGGCTATCCAGGGAATAATAAAGTATGACATGCCATAAAAGGTTGTAAAACCCGAAGCGACACTTAACATTAAGACGATTGGAATTGTCCAGATTCTTAACATTCCGACAAACAGAGTTTGAACACGGTTAATCAGATAACCCACGCCAGCGGGTTTATTTTTTTTAATTTCAGGACTATTCATTATCTCTATTTATCTTGGGCTGGTCGTAACCCCGACCAGAAATTCAAAACTAAAATAGTTTGTTTTTAACATATTATTTAGTATCACGTCAAAACCTTGGAATGGGAATTGAATAAGTTGTGCAATTATGACGCAGTATTTTTGTTTGCCTTC
>CAZLLL010000453.1:0-3326 GCA_964560255.1 uncultured Methylomonas sp. | reverse complement strand
GCCTGTTTGTGCGTCTTGAATACGAACAAAAAAACTGCGTCAGTTGCTCAACTTAGGGAGCTGGAAATAAATAATCGTCCAATATTGGGCAGGATTTTTGTTCGTATTCAAGGCGTAGTAACAGGCGCATAGCTGGCTACGTAACGGTTGCTACAACGCAGAAGACGGACAAAAAGACTAGCAATATTGGATGATTATTTGTTTCCATCTCCCTTATTTCGTGCCCATTCCTAACCTCCTTTTTTAAAGGCTTTAAAACTTGATGCTTACTCAAAAGGTAAGCAAATCCACGACGTAAAAAAGTCATAGGAATATAATAATGACACAGAATAATAAGCCTGTAGGCATCACAGAAGTCGTCCTAAGAGATGCACATCAATCCATTCTAGCGACACGTCTGCGCATTGAAGACATGTTGCCTATATGTGAAAAATTAGATCAAATTGGATATTGGTCCATTGAATCCTGGGGTGGCGCTACATTTGATGCCTGTATTCGTTATCTGGGTGAAGACCCATGGGAAAGGTTGCGCTTATTAAAAGCTGCCATGCCGAATACGCCGCAGCAAATGTTATTTCGCGGACAAAATATTTTAGGCTATCGGCATTACGCTGATGATGTGTCGACAAGTTTGTTGAGCGTTGTGTTGTTAATGGTATAGACGTATTTCGTATTTTTGATGCGATGAATGATATGCGCAATATTAAACATGCAGTCAAAGCAGTTTTAAATACCGATGCACATGCGCAAGGCACTATTTCATATACTCTAAGTCCAGTACACACGACTGAAAAATGGTTAGAGCAAGGCAAGCAAATCGAAGATATGGGGGCTCACTCTATCTGCATTAAAGATATGGCGGGTCTATTAACACCTTATGATGCTTATGACTTAGTCTCGCAGTTAAAAGCCTCCGTGGATATACCTATCCACATACATTGCCATGCAACCACAGGTCTGAGTGTTGCAACCCTAATCAAAGCGATTGACGCGGGTATTGATAATGTTGATACTGCGATTTCTTCTTTAAGTATGACTTATGGTCATAGCCCCACTGAGACCATTGTTGCCAGTATGGCTGGACAGCCACGAGCAACGGGTTTAAACCTGGAAAAGCTGGAAGACATTGCAACTTATTTTAGAACAGTACGTGCAAAATACGCAGAGCACGAAGGCAGCCTAAAAGGAGTCGATGGGCGTATTCTATTAGCGCAAGTACCGGGTGGTATGTTAACGAATATGGAGAGCCAGTTAAAAGAGCAAGGTGCAGCAGATAAATTTGATGAAGTACTGAAAGAGATTCCACGTGTACGCGAGGATTTAGGTTTCTTGCCTTTAGTTACGCCCACTTCACAAATTGTCGGGACACAGGCGGTCTTGAATGTGATGACGGGTGAACGTTATAAATCTATTAGCAAAGAAACTGCAGGTGTTTTAAAAGGGGAGTATGGTAAAACACCTGCGCCTGTTAATGCCGAATTGCAGGTACGTGTTCTGGAAGGCGGTGGCGAAGTCATCACCTGTCGTCCAGCTGACTTAATAGAGCCAGAAATGGATGCGCTTATTGCTGAAGTCAAGAAAAAAGCTAAACAGGAAAACGTGACTTTGGCTGAGCATGTAGAAGAAGATGCTCTGATTAATGGTTTGTTTGTGCAAGTGGGCTGGAAATTTATCGCGAATCGTGGCAATCCTGATGCCTTTGAACCCGCACCCAATCCAGAGGCTTTTGCTGCGTCCAAGACACCTAAAACAGAGATAGAAAGTTATACAGTGAATGTTAATGGTCAAAGTTTTGCTGTCGCCGTTGGTCCTGGAGGCTCTGACCTAGCTATTTCATCGGCACCTAAATCGCTGAGTGATGCACCAGTTGCTTTAAGTGGTGCTGTGGTGGATTCGCCGCTTGCAGGCAATATTCTAAAAATTAATACCAGTGTCGGGGCTGCTGTTGCAGAAGGCGACGTAGTTGTTATTATGGAAGCTATGAAAATGGAGACTGAAGTTCGTTCCAGGGTAGCAGGTACAGTGAGTGTCATTAATATTAAAGAAGGTGACTCTGTTGCTGTCGGTGATGCTTTAATTACGCTGTAGTTTTTAATGCATTTCAATTTGTTGTTTTCAACTGATCTTATATAAATAGAGACATTGTATGGAAAATCTGACACTCTTGTGGCAAAGCACAGGCATTTATAATTTTGAGGGGCCGCAAATCGTTATGATGCTGGTAGGTTTCTTATTGCTTTTTCTGGCCATAAAAAAAGATTTTGAACCTTTATTATTAGTGCCTATTGGTTTTGGGGCGATTTTAAGTAATATTCCAATAGCGGGTATAGCCGAGCCAGGTGGTATTTTATACTATCTTTATGAAGGTATTAAAACGGGCATATTTCCCTTGTTGATTTTTATGGGCGTGGGGTCAATGACCGATTTTGGTCCCATGCTGGCTAACCCTAAAACTTTATTATTAGGTGCAGCTGCCCAGTTTGGCATTTTTACCACCCTACTGGGTGCGTTGGCTTTAAATATGGTGCCTGGCATGGAATTCTCAATGTCAGATGCGGCTGCGATTGCTATTATTGGGGGTGCTGATGGCCCGACAGCCATTTATGTTGCCTCTAAACTGGCACCCGATTTACTCGGTGCCATTGCCGTTGCGGCTTATTCTTATATGGCTTTAGTGCCTTTGATTCAGCCGCCAATTATGCGTGCTTTAACTACACCAGAAGAACGTGCTATAGAAATGCAGCAATTACGTTTTGTCAGTAATACTGAAAAAATAATTTTTCCATTGATGTTGCTGACTTTATGTACTCTATTATTACCTTCTGCTGCCCCTCTGGTCGGTATGTTTTGTTTAGGTAATTTGATGAATGTCTGTGGTGTGGTTGAGCGCTTAAGTAAAACATCACAAAATGAATTAATTAATATTGTAACTATTTTTCTAGGCTTGGCCGTTGGTTCGAAAATGAGTGCTGATAAATTTTTACAGGCAACGACGTTAGGAATTTTAGCGTTAGGAGCAGTTGCATTCTGTATTGGTACTGCGTCGGGCGTATTAATGGCTAAAGTAATGAATAAATTTAGTGATACACCGATTAATCCGTTGATTGGTGCAGCAGGTGTTTCCGCAGTCCCCATGGCAGCTCGTGTTGCTAATAAGGTGGGTCTGGAAAGTAATCCGCATAATTTTTTGTTAATGCATGCGATGGGGCCAAATGTCGCAGGTGTGATTGGCTCTGCTGTTGCAGCTGGGGTACTGTTAAGTCTAGTGCATTAAATTAGACAGGACAAAATCATTGCATTAGCAGAAAAGTGTTTACATATTACTT
>CAZLLL010000452.1:0-3330 GCA_964560255.1 uncultured Methylomonas sp. | reverse complement strand
TCCAAAAAGAGAAATTTACTTTAACTCCTATGGTCAGGACTTCGACAGCCTAGGTCTATTGTCTGTTTTTTTATATTAAAAATACATTAATTATTAGAGTGTTATGGAAAACCATATAAATAATAAAAATATAACATTAGAAATCAGGTGTTTTTAAGTGCATGTAACGCATTGATTTTAAATGATTCTATATAAGTCATTGAAACCTACTAAAATTAGTATAACCATTTGTTTTTAAATTAAAGATTAATCGAAAAATATAAAACCATACCCGCTCAATGTAAGTCATCGAAGATGGGTTATTTTTTTGCCGATTATTTTATCTGACTTGATCTGTTTGTTGAACATATTTTGGGAAAAAAATCCCTATGGGGAAAGCTAAAAGTCCTCCTTCCCTCTGCGGCTTTAGCCGCTTAGTTCAACGCCTAAATAACCCGCCTAAAAAAGCGGCACGATAAAAACAACAACGCAAAAAAATCCTTCCGCTTTTTTAGGTCGGTGTTGATTTTTATTGTTAGGTTATTTTATATTCATTTTTTTTAGATAAAAAATGTTTTTATTTCCTTATACCCTTCACAGTGTCAACTGGGTAATGAAGGATGTCTATTTTTAGAACATAAAAAGAGGATCTTTTCCTTAAGTTTGGAACAATCCAGGAAACCTAAATAAAGGAATAAAGGGTTTCTCGTTTACTCGTCCGGTAGAAAATCAATATGATACAGCTACCGAACTTAACTTAAACAGGAATTTGACTTGCAACATATTTTTGGATTAAACGAGTATCAATATAAACAAAAAAATACCAGACACCTGGTGAAAATAAATACACATGAGTTAATTAATAGTCATTTATTAATCACGGGAATGTCTGGAACTGGAAAAAGCTATCAGGCTAAAAAATTGATAAAGACAGCGATAGAACAATCTATAGATGTTGATATTTTTGATGTACACAATGAACTTAATCAGTCTGGAACAACTTCCGCTATTTATTCTGAATCAACCCGCTTAGGATATAATTTACTCACATTAAGCCATAACTCGCATTCTGGAGGTATTCGACGACGGATTAATGAAATTATCGCAATGATAAACAGCACCAGCAGAAAGCTCGGATCAAAACAGGAAACCGCATTAAGAAACCTCCTTAGTGATGTTTATTGGTTAAATGGCTGCTATGACAATAATCCAAAATCCTGGAAAAAAGATGAAATAACTGAGGAAATCAGAAACCGGTTGTTAAATGATCGTAATTACCAAGGGTTAAAGCAGTTTTATCCTACAATTGACGACCTACTCGGTTATGCGGATCGAAAAATAAAAGCACTGTACCTAGGAACAAATATAAAATCAGTAACTGCTTTAGAAAGAGTTAACTACCTTGCCAACCAACTTAACAAAAATATCTTAAACCAACAAAAAGCATCACATGATAGCGAAAAAATACAAAAATCCTTAGATTCTGCAAAACTTAAAGTACAAAAAGCGTTTGAATCATACCTTGAAAATATTGAAACAGGCCGAGAACTCAGTGATATCATGAAATACAATAGCAAGGATGTATTACAAAGCGTTCTGGAGCGTCTAAATAACTTAAACTCATCGGGTATTTTTCGTCCCAACCCACCTTCATTTGGAAACACTAAAGGGCGATGCCACCAACTTAAACATCTAAGTGATGATGAGCAGAAAATGTTTGTATACATGCGATTAGAAACAATTTTTAGAAAGTGCCTTGATTCAGGCGTTAAGTCTGATTTAGACCATATAGTCTTCCTGGATGAAGCACATAAGTTTATTGTTGAAGACAGTTCAAATATTATTAATGTTATTGCAAAAGAAGGGAGGAAATTTGGTCTAGGTCTATGGTGTGCCTCACAGTCCCCCACTCATTTCTCAGAGGACTTTTTAACTAACTGTGGTACAACCATCTTACTGGGTATACACTCAAGTTATTGGGATATGGCCTGCCGTAAATTACAGATAGACAAAACCACCTTAAAATACATACGTCCAAAACAATCTGCTGCAATAAAACTACAGAGAAATGGTGCTATCGAATCAAAATTCGTTAATGCCATTATCAATGAATCGTTACTTAGCGATCAATAAAAAATATGAATTGGTTCAATGTTTTTAATAAAAAAAAATATAATAAAACTGCGACAATAATTCAACCAATAGCGCCTGACATTCCAGGAATATTACCCATTTTATCAATAGAAGAATTATTAAATGCACACGCTGGACGAATAACCAGTTTGAATGAGCTGGCTGGACTCTCTGAATCAAATTTCACCCAATACTACCAGCCGTGTATTTATAATTTTGCTCGTCTAGTGCAGTTACTTCCTGCCTCAGAAGTACATCACCATGCCTCTCCCGGAGGAATGCTTGAACATACACTTGATGTATGTGTGATCGCATTAAAGCTAAGACGTTCTTATGTCTTAACCACAAGCAATAATGCAGAAGATGTTTCAATAGAACAAGATATCTGGACATATTCCGTATTTTTGGCCGCTCTTTGTCACGATCTTGCCAAGCCTGTGGTTGATCAGAGAATTGATATTTATGATAAAAATCATAATTTGACTCAGTGGATTCCCTGGTCCAGTTTTTTAGATGAACAAGGAGACTGGTATTCATGCAAATTTATCAAAAAGAGGCAATATCATTTACATGAAAAAGCATCGCTATTACTGACACATAAAATAATTCCATCACATGGGATGGAGTGGCTAAGTACAAATCAGATTATTTTTATGCAATGGCTTGCTTGTGTATCAGGCGACAATGAAAATGCATTATCAATTGGTGAAATTATCTCTTTGGCCGATGGTAAATCAGTTGCCCGTAATCTAGGGGCAGAGTCTAACCAGATTACGGCAAGCAATACAAAAGTCAAACCACTGCATGAAAAAATGTTAACAGCATTGCGTTATCTATTATTGGAAGGCGAGTTACCGATTAATCGAAATGGTGCAGCAGGGTGGATTGAAGGGGATAATTGCTGGTTAGTCAGTAAACGGACTATTGACTCCATTCGCGACCAGCTGAGTAAAGAAGGTCATGCTGGATTGCCTACTAAAAATGGGCGTATGTACGATATCCTTCAAGAGCATGGCATATTATCCCCCTGTGATGACAAAGCCATATGGAAAGTCTCTATAAATGGGGAGGGTTGGAGCAATGAATTAACAGTTATTAATATTCCAGTTTCTAAAATATGGACTAATCCATCAAATAGACCCAGTGAATTTGAAGGGACGGTGATCCTAGGCTGTCGAAGCCCCATACCCTATATTGTAGAGTTCGTTTAAATTCAAT
>CAZLLL010000451.1:0-3333 GCA_964560255.1 uncultured Methylomonas sp. | reverse complement strand
ACACAGTTAGAGAAATTTAAAACAGATTTTGATCATGCTGAAACTGAGTGCGGTAACTGTCATCAAGGGCAAGCCTGGATGGGGCAGTTTGGAGGGCATATTTTAAGACGCCTGGTTGGACGGCGCTGGAATAATCAGGAAAATAATCAAATGTGCATAGACTGTCACGCTGACAATAAAAAAATGCGTGATGTAGAACAAGAAGATCCAGATACAAAAGAAAAACACCCGCCAAGTGAACGATTTATTCATAGTGCGGACAGTTATGCTAAGACCTTGCATGGTCGTTTACTTGTCGATGGGTCTGCTTATGGTGCATCGTGTATTGATTGTCATGCGCCAGCAGGATGGAAGCATGAGATACGCTCGTACCTAGATCCGGAATCTACGTCACACCCTGACAACTTACCTGAAACTTGTGGTCAATCTAATTGTCATGGGTATGCGAAGCAACCTGGGAATGAAGGGTTTACCATGACCGATATGCACGCGGTGTCTTTGGTAGCTTTGCAGAAAGTAGATAAACCATTGCAAATAGAGGACTTGCTTAAATCGAATTGGTTCTGGAGTAGCTGGCCCTTAATGAGTATCGGAATTATATTTGCTGTAGGTAGTTTTGTTTGGTGGTTGTTGTATCGCAATGTCAAGAAAATCCTTGCGATTGTAGGCGGCGACCGTTTTGAGCGCGTGATGATTGGACGTAAACCTAGAGCGGCACGCAAAAAGTCCGCTGCAAAAGCCAAAGTGCGTCAATCTGCCAAACCCGCAGCAACTGAGCACAGTAAAACAGAGGCAGAGAATAAGCCTCAACCAAGTGTAACGCCAGCAGCCACGACTGAAGCAAATAATGTGGTTGATACAGAGTCTAACAAACCAGACTCAGTCAATGCTAATAAGCAAGGGACTGACACGGTACAGCCTGATAACAATCCAGAGAATAAAGGAGACTAGCCATGTTTAGTCGCACATTAATCTTTATACTGCTAAGCAGTATAAGTCGTTTGTTATGGGCTGATGGTTTGTATTTACAAACTCTACAGAGTACCAAACTCACTACAGAACAAAGACAAAAATCACGTAAAATGCTTGAAGAGTATAAAAAAGTCACACTGCGTGATGAATTGGAAGTTCCGCCTTTTCACCAGCGTGGTGAAGTCGATGATTCACTCGGCAATAGCTTTTGTACGACATGTCATATGACACCACCGCATACTAAAAACATGCGCACACGTACCTTTATGAATATGCACACACGCTATGTAGCGTGTGAAACTTGCCATTTTCGACCTGAAGGGGTGGAATTAACCTATCAGTGGCAAGATACGCGTGATGCCAGCTCAGTACCGGCTCAGTCTAAATTATTTCGCCAAGGTTTAAAGCCTGTAAAAGAACTCAAAGTTAGCGAGGAAGTAACGCCTAATAAAGAACAAAAGATAGAAAAAAAGCCTAAGCCTAAGCCAAAAGATCCCTTTATTAAAATTAGCCCTTATTATCAACAGCAAGCTGTGGCTTTGCGCAAAGACACCACTTTTGCGATAGAAACAAAGAATATTTGGCAGCAAAAAGGTCTGACAGAAGAAAAGCATAAACGCAGAGCATTGGTTCATGCTCCTTTATCCGTAAAAGGACCTCAATGCAAAGCCTGTCACACTGACGAAAAAAGTTTACTTAATTTAACAGCGCTGGGGGCAACAGCTTATCAAGCGGAAAAAATTCAGAATAATATTGTGACTCAATTCTTTAGTCGTTACAAAGATGAAAAACAACGTATTCGGATTATGAGTCTGTTGAAATGATGACGCTGTGGGTGCAGGTTGCATTTTACTTAATCTTGTTAATAGGGATGAATGTTACAACGGCTGCTATACCGTTGGTTCCCATGGCAAAGAGCATTGTTGCATTGCAAGCAGACTATCATCAGCCGAGTGATATCACCAGTGATGCACAAGGGCAATTGTATGTGCTTGATGGCATGAATTCACGTGTTGTTGTGTTATCACCCGAAGGTCAACTGCTGCGTGAGATCAATACAGCAAAGACAGTACATAGTTTTTACCGGGCGATGGCTTTGGCCGTTGATAACAACACGCTTTATATTGCGGATTCATTTCAACATCGTATCAGGCGTTTTAATTTGCAAGGAAAGTGGCTCAGCGATATACCTTTAACCGCAGCTAAGCCTGATAAAGGGGCAGAAAAAAAGATATCAACGGCATTGCCAGAACCTGTCGCCCTGTTGGTTCGTGATGATGAATTAGTGTATGCTGACCGTCGCTGGCATAGAATATGTTATCTTGATTTACCCAATGGTAATCAAAAACACTGTACCGGTGAGCGTGGCGAAATGGAAGGGCAATTTCAGTTTCCTTTTCATATTGCGCAGGACAGAGATGGTTATATAAGTGTTGTGGATGTGATTAATGCCAGAGTTCAGGTATTTGATCGCAGTGGCCGCTACTATTCTCAAACGGGGCGTTTTTCATTAGATAGAATGTATCGTCCCAATGGGAATACCTTTGATTTACTGGACTATCAATATATCAGTGATGCCTACCTAGGGACGATCAGTATTTATCTGCAAGGGCGGTTTTTAGGTTTATTGCAGGATGCCAAAGGCAATGTTGTTAAATTTACCACACCGGTCGATTTGCACTATGACCCATCAGGTTATTTATATGTGGTTGATACTGAAAAACATCAAATACAAAAAATACAGTTGTGGTATCAGGCTTTAACTCACTTACCAGAAGATAACGCGGAAATTTCGCGAAAAAATTGCGTGGTGTGTCATTATGGCTGGGGCAATGATGAGGACAATGATACTTTGCGCGACCGACAGAAAGTACTCCCTGTTGCTTCCATTAATATGTGTTACAGCTGTCACCACGGTGCAGTGCTTGATTCAAGACAAGCAATACCTTTCGGTTACCAGCATCCTACCGTGTATGATTCTGAAAAGAAAAAGCAGGCTTATTATAAAAAGCCTTTGCGCGATGATGAAATGCCTGAACTCTACCCTCATAGTAATAAGAATGATCTAAAGTGTACCAGTTGTCATACACCGCATAGTGATAACGAAGACACGCCGACCTTGTATGTAGAAAATACCAATGCCTGGTTGCGTGGCACGGATTATGGTAGTGAGCAATGTGAAGCCTGTCATGAGTCAAATGCAAAAAATACCGGCAGAGAAAATGCCAGACAGTTTGGTATGAATCATCCTTTGGGTGTCAAAATGAATAAGCCTGCGCAGAAAGAACAACACTTATCCACCGATGACCTACATTTACAAAAAGGACTGCCTAAATTATTACAAGCGGGCGGTGGTGCCCT
>CAZLLL010000450.1:0-3334 GCA_964560255.1 uncultured Methylomonas sp. | reverse complement strand
TGACCCCTCTGATCAACTCGCTTTCGTGACAGGCCTGACCTTTGAGAGCATTGGTGCTGTTAATATAAGTCAGATCCCCGTTACGCTTGATGTACCGAGCAACAGTGTACCTGAACCTGTATCACTGTCGTTACTGGGCGTTGGCTTGTTGGGTCTTTATTCTCATTCTCTGCGCCGACGTTCGCAGCGCACAACCCGCCGATATGCGATATAGCTCATACTTGCAAAAAACTAGATGTGTGCCTTTTTGTCTGCTGGCGCACATCCTCTTTTTTACTGCCATGATGCTGCTGTTGACGACAACAGCAGCAGCCATTGGGAATGCCTCTCCCCAGACCACAGTAACGTTCGGTGCATGGAGTTTTAAGTGCGAACCACGAATTGGGAGTACAGTAGATTTATGTGTTGCTAACCAATTAGTTACAGCAGGGAAAGCAAAACGGACAATTCTTGGCGTGATGGTAAGTTACTCACCAGAACACCCTATGCCCCATATAATATTTCGGCTTAGCCCAAAAGCTAACGTAGAAAAGGGAGCCGCCGTTAAGGTCGATGAATTAGCATCGCTTCGTGTGCCCATATCCAATTGCAATAATCAAATATGCGAGGTGCGCTCATTCATACCCGAAGTTTTGCTGTCACAAATGCGTTCGGGCAAGCTATTGCAGTTCGCGTTTTTTCTCAATGATAAACAAGTGACATACTTGGTATCGCTAGAAGGCTTTGATAAAACTTATATGGCACTGCAGGTTAACTCAATGTAGGAGAGTTTCGAGGACTATTACTGCTATAGAACCATATGACTTCGTATAATGTATATTATGTTAAATTAAAGAATTATCACACTCCTGAGACTTACCAAACAGCTTGTACTCAGGAGTGAAAAAACTTTAGCTTTCCTTAATGATTAAATGGTATAGAAACTGACCCCCATGACTCACAGATTCACAATGTCTTTAAATATTCTATAACAGCCATACGCTCGCCATGACTCAAGTCAGTACCATATTCGTGACCTGAATTGCTATTCCCCAGAGCGGTGGTATCAAATAGCATCGTGTTGTGTCCAGGTCTGGTTGAGTACCCTAGTTTAACTGGATTGTATTTTTGCCGACCTACGTAGAATGTTTTGAAACGTTCATCAGCTGGTAACAATAACTCATAAATTGATGCAACCGATCCATTGTGTAAATAAGGAGCCGTGAAAGCAATACCATTTAAAGGTCGCGCTTTATAGGTCGAAAGTTGGGCAATTGAAGGGCTGAGTGATTCCCTGAACCCTAAGTATTCAATTTGTTCTGCAGGGGAAAAACCTTCAATGGCAAAAAAGCGCCCGATAATTAATCTACCTGAAAAATTAAGCAATGATGCGAGTGCCACTGTTCCATGACTGGAATCCACTAACCCTAAGGCTTCCATCGCTGGCAAAAACGCGCCAGGATCAGCACGACGCGTTAGAAATGAAGTAGCGGCTGCCGGGTCAGTTTGTAATTCGCTAAGAGGCGTATCAAAATGTACCTTGGTAAACGTTGCACCGAAGATATTAGGTTCTGTCTGTTGAGGATTTTCCGTATGACACTCTTCGCATTCAGTAGCATAGATTTCATTACCTTCTGCTGCAAGATCCTGGTCAATAACCCCCAAAATATCTTCAGGCCATGCTGGAGAACGTAGTTGTTTGAGCAGTTCTTCCAAACGAAATAAATTATCAATATTGACACTGGAAATAATGGAGCCATCTTCAGTTATCTTGGCTTCTGCAAAGACACCTGTTACCTCTCCAACATTACGTCCTAGTGTACTGTGTACTGAGGCATTGTATTGCACCCAATCAAAGAAAGGTGTATCCCATAAAAAAGGATATTGGGTGGGAGCATTTGCGGGTTCACAATTTTCAGGAATATCCAGAAGAAGACACGCGACTTCATTGCCTATAATGGTTAACGCGTCTGTTCGCCCAGGTCCATGAGGTGTAAGTCCACTGCTGCGAATGATTCGACTGCGCCACCAGTCGCGATAAAACTCAAGCTCGTTAACAAGCTCATTTCGAGCGTCTTCACTCGCGTCATCGCCAAGGATGTTATTTGAAAATCGCTTAAATTTTCCACGCTTAGAAAGAGTCGCTTCCAAAGACGCAAGAATTCCATTTTGCAGCAATTCAATATCCCCCAGGCTCTGTCCGCCATCTATGCGTATCAGTTTACCCCTGTATCTTAATTGGCCTGTATGACATGCCGCACAGGTAAGCCCAATTGCATCACCTTTTATAGGATCAACATCTTTCGCAAACCCGACAGGTAGCCCATCTGGATTAGCAATACTCGGTTCATCGACTAAATAGCCCATCCGTCGTATATTACGTACATTTCTTAATTTCTTACGTTTACTTGCCTGCTCAAAATGTAGAAACCACTGGTAGGGTAACATTCGCGAGCCTTGTGTTGTCTGATAAAATTCGGCACGTATTTCGTTATCCCATCCCTGGTCCAAATAAATAACATGCTTATGAAGCCCTTTATTTTTTGCAGCAACTGTATTGCTTGCTAATGCTAAGACTCCACATAGAGTAAACAAAATGATTTTAGTTCTATTAATATTCATTATTAATCTCCTGATAACTATACAATAATTTCCTACAACTGGAACCATTCAACAGGATACCCAATTTATTAAAATATGGTATATATGTTGAAGATAGAATTTATTCTTAGAAATTAATTCTCCTTTGCTTAGAAATGGACACGAAATAAGTTGACCAATCGACGCAGAATTATGGATCATATTCAAAGCGCCTGTTTCAGCACCTTGCTCTCGACAAAAATCAACTCGCATGTTTCCCCACATAAAAAGCTGCCCACCCTGCCCTGCTCGGCTAATATTTAACAACAAAAACATCAACCAGCTGGAATTTTGGCGAAGCATACGAGGAAAAATTTATTTTGGGTTCATTAATGCCGATAATATAAGCAGTTAAGGTATCTTCTGTAATTTTAAAGCGTATCATATGCCGATAGTTTTCGGAGCGCGCGTCACCGCCCACCTCGTTGTTATGGCCATTATAGGCTAAGGATACTGCCATCGGTTCACCCCAACTCGCACTCAGCAAGACACAGATACCAACTATTCCCCAGCTTAAAAAAAGCAGGTCGCCTATTTTCCTTTGCTCTGTTGAAGAAAAATTTTTGACAAGAAAATTCCTGGTAAATAGCTCTCCTGCAACATGAGTTATTGCGTAGGTGACAAGCATGATAATGAGTATATTCGCCCAGCTAGCATATAAAACCAGATAAACCGGTACTAAGGGAGATGGAAACAAATAATCATCCAATATTGC
>CAZLLL010000449.1:0-3339 GCA_964560255.1 uncultured Methylomonas sp. | reverse complement strand
TGATTGGGGTTGGTGACTGAGGTGATCTGGCTGTATTGATTCCAGTGATAGCGGGTGATGGCATTGTTGACATTTTCTGTACGGCTAAGAACATTGCCCTGTGTATCGAAGGTTTGGGTGATCATGCTGCCGTTGGGGCGTGTTGTTTCGATAGGGTTACTGTCGTCATCACGTACGGTGGTGGTGATGCGGTTAATCGCATCTTTGCTATACAGTGGAGCGCTATGTTTATCCAGCTGGGTTTCGCTGACATGACCACGGCCACCTTTGTATTTTGCGGTGGCATTTTGATCGCTACTGGCGACGGAAACGACGGGGTTTTCGAGTGTGCCTTGTCCGGCCTTTGGTAGTCCTATGGTGGCACTGCTGACGGCAGCACGTTCGGTACCATCCGCCAGAATGACTCTATCTAACTGGCCGTTGACGGTGTAATGGTACTGGGTGCGGTTGCCTAGCTCGTCTGTTTTTGCTGTCATCTTGTGAGCTTGGTATTCAAATAACTGGGTGCTGTTATCTGGATAGGTTATCTTGACTAGGTCGCCATGCGCGTTATGGGTAAACTGTGTGATGCGACCGGCAGGGTCGGTGATGCTTTGTAGATGGTCAGACAGGTAATGGAACTGGGTGATTAGACCGACTGGGTCGATGATGCGCTGCAGTTTATGCTCGCTGTATTGGTAGAGTGTGGTGTTCTGGTTGCGATCTATGGAGGCAATTTGTGTGCCCTGGGCATCAAAACGCTGCTGGTTGCCGTATTTGTCGGTTAGGGCATGTTCGCCATTGGCATGTTTAGTCAGTTGGGTAAAATCTGCATCGGGAGTGATATAAAGCCCGGTGTCGATCTCTTTTTGGTAGAGCACGGTATCATTGCTGGAAGAGACCAGTAGCTGATCGCCATTGGCGACTGCGACCAGTTTATCAACCCCGTCTAATAGCCAGCCTGCACCGTAAGGGCTGCTGGCTTCATTGACGACGGTCACGCTGGCATCCAGGATATTGGCGACGGTGCTCACAGGCAGGCTGGCCGTGTTGCTGATTTGTACCGGATAGACACCGGTTTTTAGACCTTGTGTGTCAAGACTAATAGTTGATCTTATGCTTTCTCCGCCCCGGATATTAGCCGGGCTGTAATAGGTCTGTCCTGGGCTTTCGATTCCAGCAATACTGTGCTTAACAGACATAGGAGGAATTACGCCGCCTCTGGGCCTGTCACGGTGATGGTTGTGAAAGGAATTTTATAGGGAAAGGCGACTTTTTGCCCTCCCTGACCAGGCGTGTCGCTGCCACTAAACTGGCTTTGATAATAAAACCGTAGCTGCCTGCTCTGTCCTTGCGAGTAATAGGCTGGGAGCGATATATCATTGGTCAGACGGCCATCGGCCAGCGAGACGGACGAGCCGATATTGCAGTCTGGTTTATGGCAGTTTGGGTTTCTGGGGTTGGCAATGGGCTCAGGGGGTTCAGGCACTGGAATGCTAAAATGCCAGTCACTCTGGCGTACTCCCCCTGCTATCGTGTCGATGCGCTGGCCATCACTGCTGACCTGACCTGTGCCCACTTTGCCAAACCTGCCGGTATCGGGATCAAGTGACCAGATTTCTGTTTCAGTGCCGGGGGATAGCTGGTCAACGTTGGGAAAGGTGATCGGCGCGGGGGTCGAAAATTGCACGCCCAGTGGCTGGATAGTGACGATAAATCCAGGCTGTAGCCAGCTGGGCATACTGCCCGGCGTAAGATCTTTAGGCACTTCACTGATGGACAGCTTGCCGGTAAACTGTCCGCCATCGGCTTTGACGGCTGTGCCTGCGGCGACGGTCATTTGCATCCCGATCTCGACATTGTTAACCACTGCCGTTCGGACAGGGTTGATCTGTGTCTGGCTTGCAACGGCGATGCGTGGCAGGGTAAAAGGGCGCAGAACGATATTGTCAACGTGTGCGACAATGGGCATGGACACGTGAAATGAGGTATAGCCTGCGCCTCCGGGGGCTGGCTGGGCGGTGCTATTATCAATACTGAAGGCGTACAGTCCGTCGGGGATATTATCCAGACTAAAGTCACCATTGGCATCGGTTGTGGTACTGACACCTGTATCGATAAATGAAATGGTACTGCCGACGATGGGCAATTCAACGCCTTGCGATTTAGCAGTGGCATCCAGAACACGACCTATAAAACGAGTCGGTGCGTCGGGGTCGGCTACCGGAACGGTGAAGGTAACGGTTTCTATTGCTTGAAAACGTCCATCGCTGGCCATAAAGCTAAAGTGATAATCACCGCTTTGCCCGGCCGTGGGTTTGAAGATAAACTCACCTGTTTGTGCATTGAGACTTGCATTGGCGGGCAATGGTAAAGGATTTATGCTGTAACGAATGGCTTGACCTGCCGGATCAGTCGCGGCCAGTTGTAATTGGTAACGGGTGCCGAGAAGAATTGTCTGGTTACCTATAGCCTGTAAGCTAGGCGGTTGATCATCGCTGGTATAGTCAACGCTGAGGGCGTAACTTTGCTCTGCGGTGAGTCCACTGCTATCGGTGACGCGTAAATTAATATTAAACAGTCCGGCTGCAATAGGTGTCCATTGCAGTAATCCAGTACTGGCATTGATCTGCATACCCACCGGAGCAGTCAGTAACTGGTAGTTTAGCAGGTCGTTGTCGGGATCGCTTGCGTTAAGCTGATACTGATAGAGCTGGTCTATCGTGGCTAGC
This sequence comes from uncultured Methylomonas sp., assembly GCA_964560255.1. Classification (GTDB taxonomy): domain Bacteria; phylum Pseudomonadota; class Gammaproteobacteria; order Methylococcales; family Methylomonadaceae; genus Methyloprofundus. Next base: position 628 of record CAZLLL010000449.1, on the reverse strand, counting down.
GTGGGTGCCTGAGAGTCAATGACTGGCGCATGAGGTACCTGGGCCACCCGAATCTGGTAGCTCTGACTTACCTGTGCACCTCGACTATCGGTGACCAGTACAGTGACATCATAGCGTCCGCCTGAATCGGGTCGCCATTGAACAAGACCGGTTAGAAGCTCTATCGTCATGCCGGCAGGGGCGATGGACAAAGAGTAGCTGAGTGTATCACCATCAGGATCACTGGCGTTGAGCTGATAGTGATAGGGGCTATTTTCGGTGGCCTCAAGGGGGGGTACCGAGCTAATCTGCGGCAACTGGTTAGGACTTAACACAGTGATACTGTAGTGTTGTATCGCTTTTGCGCCTTGTAGACCAGTGACCCAGAGGGTGACAAAAAACACGCCTGCGCTCTCTGCTGTCCAGCTGATGAGGCCGGTTTGCTCGTCGATGAGCATACCCGCTGGCGATGTCGCTAATTGATAGCTTAAAGTATCGTTATCCACATCGGTCGCGGTGACAGTATCGGTATAGACAAGACCTACAGTAGCGGTGGTGAGTGGGCTAGAGCTAATCACGGGGGTATGATTAACAGGGGATACGCTGAGCTGATAGGTTTGCGTACCGGATTCACCTTGTGGATTTTCTG
>CAZLLL010000448.1:0-3365 GCA_964560255.1 uncultured Methylomonas sp. | reverse complement strand
AATACTGCGCCAGTTGCTCAACTTATTTCGTGCCCATTCCTAAGTTGGTAGCCAAAAACTACGTCATCAAAACTTTCCAGATAGCTACAACTTGCTTACGCAACTCAACTAATTCACCTTGCATAACCAAGGCTTTATTCCCTTGCAGTGTTTCTTTATGCCCCCGATCCCGAAAAACACAATAGGCATGTTTTAGTATGCCAGCATGCTCTTGGCTCAGCAAATCCTGTTCTGCCAAGGAATCTAATAAACGTATATTATCGGTAAATTGAGTCAATTCTGGATGTTTTTCCGACCAGGCTAAAATACAGAATTGTACGATAAATTCTATATCGGTAATACCTCCGACACCTCTCTTTAGATTAAATATTTGCTGGTCACTATTATCCAGAGAGGCACGCATTTTTTCACGCATTCCGCGAACCTCCTGTTTTAAATCGTTCGCATTTCTCGCTAAACATAGAACTCTACCGCGAATTGCAGCATACTTTTTTTGCGTAGCCGTATCGCCTGTGATAAAGCGCCCTCGGACAAGTGCCTGATGTTCCCAGGTCCAGGCTTCTTTTTTCAGATAGCTTTCATAGCTATTTAAATCCGTCACTAATAAACCAGAATCACCATTCGGGCGTAAACGCATATCAATTTCGTACGCCATGCCTGATAGCATTTGAGAATTTAGCAGGCTACGGATGCGCTGTCCTAGTCGAGCATAAAACTGTGCACTGCTAACTTCTTTTTTGCCATTTGTTAAGGCATTCTGCTGGGCATAATCATAGATAAAAATTAAATCCAGATCAGAACTATAGCTCAATTCCATTCCACCTAATTTTCCAAACCCTAAAATACCAAAGTGCATATGTTCTTCACTGGTATCAGGGGGAACACCATGTTTTTCTGCTAAAAGAGTCCAGGCAATTGTGACCGCTTGTTCTAATATAACGTCGGCAATATAACTTAAATAATCACTAACCACCTTTAATGGTGCTACGCCCATAATATCTGCCGCCGCAACACGCAAGACATTAATTTGCTTGAAAGTACGCAAGCCTATCATGATTTGCTCTATATCGGCTGGGTCAATCTCTGCCAGATATTCGGTTATTTGTTTTTGCAGCGCGGCTTTATCAAGCGGGTCGTAAAGTGAGCGTGTGTCAAGCAATTCATCAAATAATGCCGGGAATTTGGCTAAATATTCACCAATCCATGAACTCGCTGAGATAAGTGTTATTAGCTGCTGTAAGGCATTATTATTCTCAGCCAGTAAAGATAAATAAACATTACGCCCAGCCATCGCTTCAAATAATGCACATAAACGATGCAAAGTGATCTCGGCATTTTTTTCTTTAGCCAGCTTATCAAGAATAACAGGAATTAATTTATCAAGCGTATGCGCACCTTTCGCTGTTAAACGCTTAATTGCAGAGCTGGTTCTCAGTTGCTGCAATAGACTGAATATTCGCTCAGGATTGCTATATCCCAGTTCTGCTAATTGATTTAAAGTGATCTCTGCATCACTATGATTCGTCCATATTAGCTCACTGCTTTGGGGAGGCGTATCCAGTTCCTGTATAGAAAATACATCAGCAAACACCGCTTGGACTTGTCTACGTATTTGGTCTAGCGCCGTTTTAAAACAATACCAATCCTGATAACCTAATGAAAAAGCGAGTATAGTCTGATCGCACTCTGACGTTGGCAGGTCGTGAGTTTGTCTATCCTGAAATTCCTGAATATGATTTTCAACTTTGCGCAAAAAACGGTAAGCATGGAGTAATTGCTGACTATCTTTAACTGAAATAAAGTTGTTTTCACCCAGCAAGGCAAGAATAATCTGGATACGTCGATCTTGTAAGCAGCTATCTTGTCCTCCACGAATTAATTGAAATGCCTGACCGATAAACTCAATTTCTCGTATTCCACCTGGACCAAGCTTTACGTTGTCCATGCGATCTTTACGCTGTAACTCTTGAGTGATTTGCTGCTTCAGTGAACGTAACTCTTCAAATGCGCCATAATCCAGATAACGGCGATAAACAAAAGGCTTTATCATAGCCATAAACTGTTCGCCACCTTGCTTATCTCCAGCAACAGGGCGAACCTTGACCATTGCATAGCGCTCCCACTCACGCGCCTGTGTTTGATAATAGTTTTCTAATCCATCAAACGTCATAATGACAGGGCCGCTATCACCAAAGGGGCGTAGACGTATGTCCGTTCTAAAGACAAAGCCATCAGCGGTGATTTCATCTAAAACCTTAACCAGTTGTCGGCAAATTCGACTAAAAAATTCACCATAGCTGGTTTCTTTTCGGTCTGCTAATATGCCTTCTTGTTGATAAGCAAAAATTAAATCAATATCAGACGAATAATTAAGTTCTCCAGCACCTAGTTTTCCCATTCCTAAAACGACCAAACCTTGCTTGCTACCATCCGCTAAAACAGGAGTCCCTTTTTTATGACAGGCCTGTTGATATAAATAGTGCAAAGCAAACTGAATACAGCTTTCAGCCAACGCAGTTAAATCTGCTAGGGTTTCATCCAGCTCAGACCAGCCTGCCAAATCACGCCAGGCAATACGCAGCATTTGTTTATTGCGGAACTGGCGTAGACTTTTCATCAACTCTATTTCGTTCTGAATAGTCTTTGTATTGAGTTGATTTATATAGTTGTGACGAATATCAGAACTAAATAAATCTCCTGCGCTAGTTAATTCAAGTAGAAATTTAGGCTGACGCGTACAGGTATGGGCAACAAACTCACTGCAACAAAAAACTGTTGGTAAAGTTGAAATGATTTGCTGGTTTTCTGGCAACTCTAAGCCGAATCGTCGTAATGAGTTAGTAAAATTCTGGATATGCAGGTTTGTAGTATCATGCAACTGAAAGGGGATATTATTTAGAGAAAACATGAGGTTAAATGTTGTGTTATCTAGTGCTTGGCGTAGAGCAGATTTTAACTAAGAATCATGCACAGAATTAGTGAGCATCTAGTTTTGTAAGCTGCATTTCATGCCGCCATTATAGGCCGATAAAGTCCCAAAATCGTAATTTAATCACCAATGCGTTTATATTCATATATCAAGAATTTATTATTTATCCAGACCTCAACAACACCCCTTCAAATTTCACCTGTAGCCAAGTAAAACTTGGCATCCAGTACAAATTGGATATTTTATTGTCAAAATCCCTCCCAAACTTTAGCCAAATTGGGGCTCTTTAGGATTTCAGGGAGAATGTTTTTTTAATGCCCTGTACACTGTTGGTTTAGTTAAACGGTTTCAGATACTCTGAATCGCTGCCAGTTGATTGCAAAGGTTTCCACATTTAGAATTGCTGACCCCTTACATTAATTTGTTGTTAAAAAGT
>CAZLLL010000447.1:0-3370 GCA_964560255.1 uncultured Methylomonas sp. | reverse complement strand
AATTAATGTATTTTTAATATAAAAAAACAGACAATAGACCCACTCAATGTAAGTCATAAAAGCACCCAGCAGCATGACACTGATAGATACTATAATTAATCGTCTCCAATCCGTTTCGAAGCCTTTGAATCGATTTAGTTTAGTGAGAAGTTTCATATAATCCCTATTTAGGACTTAGTCGCAACAACTCTATTGCGCCCATTTTCTTTGGCTTTATATAAATTTCTATCGGCCAAAGAAAACAGCTCCTTGATATTCTTATTCCTGTCTGGGATAAGCGTTGCAATGCCAATACTCATTGTGGCTACTGTAAATTGAGCATCAGGAGCCTGAGGTATACCGGCCTGTTTAATCTCGTGACAAATTTTCTTGCCAACTAATTCCGCACCCAGAAGGTCAGTGTCTGGAAGAATAACGACGAATTCATCACCACCAATACGTGCGGGTATATCTTTGGGACGGTGAATTGATTTTATAATGATCTGTGCGATCGCTTGTAAGCATTGGTCGCCGAACTGGTGTCCAAAATGATCGTTAATGTTTTTGAATTCATCAACATCGCAAATTAGAATAGAAAGCGGCTTTGTATCTCTGAGTAATTGATTCCATTCTATTTCAAATTGTTGATCAAAGTGGCGTCGATTGGGCAAACCTGTGAGTGGGTCAGATAAAGATTGATCTTTTAGGCGCTGATTACTTACTTCCAGGTCTTGTGTTCTTAATCTGACCTTTGCTTCTAATTCGTATGCATAGCTTTCTAATTTTAAAGTGAGTACCCTATATTTATCACTCAAGGCGAGTGATAGCATGATGATTTCAAAAAGTAAGCCTAAAGTTGCTGAATTATGTGTCACAAAATTATCAGCTAGCAAACCGTAGCGGCTTAATACCAGCATCGCGACACCCAGTCCATAGACTGACCATGCGACCACTAAAAAGCGAGCTGCCCGATTACCACTGCGCCAACAGACAACACTGGTTATTATAATAAGTATATTATTAACTAACGCCAATCCAGTTGCAACTTTGATTGCGAGCTGATAATCTTGTAGTAAACTTAGAAAAACTATACCGACCGCACAGGTAATCAGTATGTTCATTAGATAAAATAATCGCGGTGCAAAATATCTGGTTTCTAAAAATACCTGCGTAAATAAAGCCGTAAAGACGATCCACAATGCAGAGAACAAGGGCACAACTGTATTTGCAATACGGGGGGATTCAGGCCATAAATATTGATACGCATGGCCGTTAAGTGCCATTATAAATAAACTGCCGGAAAGCACCGAAAAAATGTATACCAGATAGGATGTATCATGCACAGCCAAATAGAGAAAAAGATTATAAACGGCCATTAATATCATAATGCCGTAAATCACGCCATAAAACATTTCATTGGTTAATTGTTCAGAGAAAAACGTTTTAGTTGAAATGATAGCGGGTCTGATTTGCATTGAGCTAGATGTTTTCACCTTGACATAAAAGTCTTGACGCTGATTTTGTTTAATATTTAATTCAGAGACAAATGTGCGGTGTGCAAAAGGACGTTGTTTAAACGGCAGGCTATCGCCTAATAGTTGTCGTTGCCAGCTGCTTTGTGAGTTTCTGGAAAAAATCTCAATTTCGTCTAATAGGGGATAGTCAAATAGCAATAGCCAGTTTTGACTATTCACTGCATGGTTTTCGATGCTAAATTTTAACCAGAGGGTGGATTTGATATATCCGAGGGAGATATTGTTTTGAGTTGTCAGGCTAAACATCTCTTGATCAAGTTGTTGTATTTCTATCAGCGATAGGCGGTTTTTTTTGTCCTCAAAGTAAGCTAATTTTCCCGTGAATGAATAATGCGTATTCTCTGCGTTTAGTATTAATGGCGGTGGAAAAGTTTCACTGCTAACGGTGGGTGAAAATAAGGCGACCCATAGTAACCCTAAAATTAATAGGTAATATAAATCAAATCGTTGGGTCAAAAAGGGTTCCGGTGCACAAGGTAACCGTTCAGTCCCCCTCCTTATCAAGGAGGGGTTAGGGGAGGTTTTATTAGAAAAATGCTCCTTAACTCCCATTTTACACAGAGGGATCTGAACGGTTACTGTACAAGTGTTCATATTGACCAATTATTATGCATTTAAGAGCATTATTCATTTTATCAAAATAACTTACACTTTAACCAATATATAAGCAGAGTAGGCGTAAAAAGGGCGTTATCTTTTTATGATTAAGCATAGGAAACTATTGTGAACTTAGGAATAGGAATCAAATAACGTGTGCATTCTGACTTGTCTTTTTGCTCGCCTTCGGCGTTGCGGCAACAGTTACGTAGCTAGCTATGCGCCTGTTACCGCGCCTTGAAGGCAAACAAAAATACTGCGCCATAATTGCACAACTTATTTGATTCCCATTCCTTAATCCCCTATTCTGCGCTATTTTCAATAGGCACTTCATAGCTGCGATCAAAACTTATACCAGAAAGTGGAATACGAATATTAATAGTCCAGACATGATAATCATCACTTCTTTGCCCAGATTCTGGCAAGCCGTGGGGAGGGGTAAAGGCAAAATTTAAGCAATTTTGTTCGCCGTCTGTTTCTGGTATGGTCGCTATCTTATTTTGCCAGATCAGTTTAGTATAATGACGTCGCTTGCCATTATTTTTACTTGAAACATAGTGTCGAATACAGCTAAGGCTGATGTCTGCCTGCTGCGCATTGCCTACTGATATGGGGATCAGCATATAACCCGAACAGCTGCCGCCAATCACTCCATGGGGAGGGTTTAAGGTAATGGGGACTTTTCCAAACTTATACCATGCAAGCGTTCGCTGTAGTGCATTAAAAATGAACCATATGCCAATCAAGGGCAGCAGGATAAACAAGTATAAAATAGGGTTTTCCGTAAATGAAGTAAGGATATCTTGCCCTCCTTTAACAATGACAAACCCAATGCTCACATTCCATACAAGTGCAATAAGCCATATCTGCCAGTATTGCTTAGCAGAGTGGGAATAGATTTTTTGACTGGTTGTATTTTGCATAGTTTAATTGGAAAAGTAGTAAAATGACTATTAGACACTCATGCACATTCCTAAGAGCTTTGATACAAAGGAATGGGAATCAAATAACGTGTGCATTCTGACTTGTCTTTTTGTTCGCCTTCTGCGTTGCGGAAACAGTTACGTAGCTAGCTATGCGCCTGTTACCGCGCCTTGAAGGCAAACAAAAATACTGCGTCATAATTGCACAACTTATTCAATTCCCATTCCAAAGGGCATGGTTGAGGGAATAATTTTTGTTTAATGCCTATAAATTATATCGCTTTATGATACAAGGTGTAGTGCTTCATTATTATTAGGTATCTGAGTACAATGGTA
>CAZLLL010000446.1:0-3372 GCA_964560255.1 uncultured Methylomonas sp. | reverse complement strand
CGAACAAAAATCCTGCCCAATATTGGACGATTATTTATTTCCAGCTCCCTTAACTGGGCAAGATACTTCGTAAGTTCACTGTATTTTGTCATATGATAATATTTAGGTTTCATCACTTTTCTCCGCCTGAGGAATTAACAGACCGCGTTGCACAGCAGGTCTTTGTTGAAGTTGTTGCAGCCAGCGAGTAAGATTGCTGTATTCGGTTATTTTTTCCTTCTGTGTCATAACAGCGGGTAAGGCGGTGATATCGGCTATGCTGTATGTAACCCCAGCCAGGAATTCATTTTCAGCAAGTTGCTGATCAAAGTATTGATAAAGCTCATGTATACGTCGTCTTAATTGTTCAGCGGCTTGTAGCTGTTTAGGTTTGATGCGCCGCTGCAGGTAAAAAGCAGCAAAGAGTAAAGAGCTAATATCTGTTGCATGAAACTGCATCCACTCATAGACCTTTGCCCTTTCTATCACTGATTCTGGTAGCAACTGTCCGCTTTTCTCCGCCAGGTATTGCAGTATGGCGACCGATTGGGTGAGCACAAAGGGTCGAGATTCACCATGCTCTTGATCGACTAATACCGGAATACGTCCACTGGGGTTGAGTTGTAAAAAATCGGTTAGTCGTTGCTCTCCTCTTGCCAGATCAACGCGGTGTGCAGTATACTCCAGCCCGATTTCCTCTAGCATGATAGAGGCACGCTGGCCGTTAAAAGTATTGGCTGTATAAAGATCTATCATTTTATATCTCCTTAAAATTTAACTAATCAAAACAAACCAACTGGTTCGTTTGTTAAAAATGATAGTACAAACCAACTGGTTTGTCTATAATATTCTTAAGTTATTTTAGGAGTGACTGATGAAAACAGAACGCAACCCAGAAAATACACGTCTTAGAATTCTTAAGGCCGCTTTTCAGGAAATACATAAACACGGTTATCAAGGCATGAGAATTGACCAGGTATTGAAAAATACTGGGCTGAAAAAGGGGGCGATGTACCATCATTTTTCCAGTAAACAGGCCTTGGGGTATGCCGTGCTGGAAGAATTGATCCAGCCGCGTATTACTGAATTATGGATAACGCCGCTAAAAGGATTAACGGATCCCTTAACGGGCATTCATCGTTTATTTTTAAAACTGGATGAGGAATGGAATGATGATTTTTTCTTTCAGGGATGCCCATTAAATAACCTTGCTCAGGAAATGTCACCGATTGATAAAGGCTTCCAGGAACGTATCAAGAATTTTTTTCTTGATTGGCAGGCGGCAATATCAGAAGCATTAAACAATGGACAGGCACAAGGAATTGTTGATGATATGATCAACGCGGATGATTGTGCATTATTTATACTGGTTACTATTGAAGGCGCATTAGGGATGACAAAAAATCATCAGAATAAAGCGGTGTATTACAGTTGTGGTAGAGAATTGGAGCGCTATTTACAGTCGCTTAAGCCAAAATGACAGAGTGCCTATGTTTAGGAACGTGCACGTTCCTAAACAAATTAATGTAGGATGTGCTGAGGAACGAAGCGCATCGCTTGCAATTAATGCGCTTCCTATTGTCAGCACATCCTACTCATTACCTTAACTTAATCTAGCAATAACAATAACTAAAGCTTTAACACGCCTACGCATCACTCTGAAACCTAAAGAAGAAACCTACATTTTAACTGACTAAAGTAATTAACTCTTGTAATGGCGGAATAATAAGCATTTTAGACATCTGTAAACCCAATAAAACAATCAGCGGTGATAAATCAATGCCACCAACATCTGGAATAATTCGCCTGCAGGTAACTAATAATGGCTCTGTCAGGCTAAACAGTATATTTGATGCAGAATTAAAAGTACCAGGGTTTAACCAGCTTAATAAGGCACGCGCAAACACAGCGAAGACAAAAACATTAATCAGCAATGTCACCAACTGACTAACTGAGAACAATGTCAATGCGGCAAAACTAAAAGACTTTCCTTTTAAAACAAGTACTATATAGTCAGAGATCATTTGTAACGATAAAAGTAGTACCAAAGATGAAGTATCTACTTTACCGACCGCAGGTATATAGCGTCTTAATAGTCGCAAGGGTGGGTGGGTTATTTTAACCAGAAATTGCGAGATCGGGTTATAAAAATCGCCTCCCGCCCATTGCATCAGAAAACGTAATAAAACGGCTAAAATATAAAATGAAAAAACGGTATCTAATAAAAAAATAATCGGGTTACTTATATATGATGAGTCCATTGTTACTCTCCTAATTCACTGGCTAACGCAATTGAACGCTCGTATGCTGCTTGTACTGATTTGCCTACTAAGCCAGTTAAATCCCCCTGATTAAATGTATTAATCGCTTGCTCAGTAGTTCCTCCAGGCGAAGTAACGCGTACTCTGAGTTCTGCGGGTGATTCGCTGGATTCCAATGCCATTTTTGCAGCACCTAAGGCCGTTTGTTCAATTAATAATCGTGCTGTATGTTGTGTTAAACCTAATTCCAGAGCTGATTTTTCCATCGCTTCCATCATCAAAAAGAAATAGGCAGGCCCACTCCCTGAAATAGCAGTCACAGCATCTAATTCACTTTCATTTTCTACCCAGACAGCTATGCCGACAGAGCGCATAATATTTTCTGCCAAATCACGCTGTTCATCTGTCACATTTTGGTTTGCATGCAACCCTGTTGCGCCGGTCTGTACTAAAGCGGGTGTGTTTGGCATACAGCGAACAATTGCTTTATCTTCTCCAGCCCACTGACTTAAACTTTGCTGATTGATACCTGCTGCAATTGAAACCAGCAAAATATTTGCTTTATTAAAACTGGCAAGCGAATCTTTGATAACTGCGGAGATCACCTGTGGTTTAACCGCCAATACCACTACATCAACTTCTGCAATCAAGGCATCATTCGTTGCCGAGGTATTCACTTGTAAACTGGTTGCCAGGCTAGATAACTTATCCTGATCTGAATCGGAAACCCAGATTTGTTGCGCTGATTGTCCACTGGCAATTAAACCACTGATTAAGCTAGTGGCCATATTACCGCCCCCGATAAATCCTATTTTTTTTGTTTTCATTATTTAAGTAATCTCTATATTTTTGTAGGTTCGACTCTTTAAATTTAAGATAGCGGTATTTTACCTGTTTATCAATGGAGATAACACTGTAGAGCGGACTTTAGTCCGTACATCCAGAGTATTAATCTATTCAAAATGAATGGCAGATTTATTGGCTACCCACTTTTTAAAGACTATACATTAAGACGAGCTGCGTAGTAACCGTTCAGATCCTCCTTGATAAGGAGGAGGACTGAATGGTTAGGCTACAAACTTAAGACGGGACAAGCCATCATTTGTAGGGTGGGCAATCTTTTCTGCCCACC